>JBJDZF010000193.1:0-3936 GCA_051867855.1 Eubacteriales bacterium | reverse complement strand
AGCCGTGCTCCGTGCAAAAATAGATATCGCACAGATAAGCCGTTACAGTGCGGTAAGCGTACAGAATATGCTTGACAAGCTGCTCGACGGGGGATATATTTCCGCCGCCGAATACGTAAAGCGCCTACCGACAGGACTTCTTATAGACCGCGAGGCTCTGCTCGAGACGCTGGAAAAGGATAATGCCAAAGCGCAAGAGGAGGAAAAAGCATGATCGACACGATCGCTACCGGATCGCCTGCTGACAGCGAAGCGGAGGTATTTGACGACATGGGCACGGACTCACCGGATACTTCCATCGATGTTGCGACAGACGCACAGAACGGCACAAATACTCCCCAAGAGGATCCGCCATCTACTGCCACGGGTACTGCCGATACAGATGATGAGGGCATAGAGCCTCTCTCCGAAATCCCCGAAACGCCCGAACAAGCCGATGGCTGTGTGAGCGAAGACGGCGCAAGTACAGGTGAGGTCCCACATGAGGGCGCCACGGTCACAGAAGAATCACACGTAGACGGCGAGGCAGACAGCGAGAGCGAGCTTGAGCGTCTGCGCACTGAAATAGGGGAGCTTCGACGGGAGCTTGAGGAAAGAAGGGAGGCGGCGGAGCGCATGGAGCGCGAGATCGGAGAATTTTCGCGGCTTTTTCCCACCGCCGATCTCAACGGACTGCCCGACACGGTTTGCAATGACGTACGCGCAGGCGTACCGCTTGCCGCCGCATATGCACTCTATGAAAAGAGGCGCGAAGCACAGCAAATCGCGGCGCAAAAACAAAACGAGCTCAACCGGGAGCTTTCCACAGGTCCCGTGGGCAAACGTCCCGACGATTCCTTTTTCACCCCGGACGAGGTCAGGGCAATGTCGCGAGGCGAGGTCAGGGCGAACTATTCAAAAATACTCGAATCCATGAAAAAATGGAATTAAAAAATAATTTTTTAAATCAGAAAGGAAGAAAGAATCATGGCTATTTCAAATTTCATACCCACAGTCTGGAGCGAAAATCTTTACACGGAGCTTGACAAGCAGTATATCGCGGTGTCTAACTGCAACCGTGAATTTGAGGGAGAGATCAAAAGCAAAGGCTCCGTCGTTAAGATCTGCGGCGTCGGCTCGGTCAGCGTGAGCGACTACACCAAGAACACCGATATGAGCGCTCCTCAGGCACTCTCCGACACGGTCAAGGAGCTTTCAATCAATCAGGCGAAGTATTTCAACTTCCAGATCGACGACGTCGACCGCGCACAGTGCACGCCGAAGCTCATGAACGCGGCAATGAAGATAGCGGCATCCTCGCTTGCCAACGCCGCAGACAGCTATATATATGGGCTTTACGGTTCGGCAGGCAGTACCGTATCATCCTCCGCGGTGACAAAGGACAACATTGTCGACCTCATAATCGACGCGCGTACAAAGCTGTACGCAAACAACGTATCCGACGCGTACGAAGTTGCGGTCGAGGTATCCCCGCAGATCGCCGCTCTCATACTCAAAGCAAAGGTAAACCTCTCAAGCGACAACGCAGGCGCGCTTGAGGCAGGGTGCCTCGGAAGCATCGGCGGCTGTAAGATATACGTGTCGAACAATATCGTGTCCGACAGCACAACGACCTCCGGCAAGACCTTTTACAAGTGCATAGCGCGCACCAGACGTGCGATCGCCTTTGCCGAGCAGCTCTCCGAGATAGAGGCTTACCGCCCCGAAAAGAGATTTTCGGACGCGGTAAAGGGACTTCACCTGTACGGTGCAAAGGTGGTCTATCCGAACGAAATGGTACTGCTCGACCTCGGAGTCGCTACCGCTTAAAGGGAAATGATATGAAAAACAGAGACATATATCTCGCGGCACTTCACCTGCTCGGAGAGAGCGCTGACTGCGACTGTAACGAGGACTATGAGGAGCGTGCGCCTTATCTGATAGCCGCGTTCTGCACCGAGACGGCGCGTCTCGACCTCGAATACAGAAAGAGTCATTCCCTGCCGCCATCAGAGGGCGCAGACTGTGTTTATCTGCCGCTCGGCTCCGACTTCCCACGGTGTGACCGTTTGAGCGCGGCGGCGTCAATGTATCTCGCATCGATGCTCGTCATAGACGAAAATTCCGAGCTGTCGGACAAGCTGTTCGACAAATACTGCGACGCGCTTTCCTCGGTCTGCAACGAGCTCCCCGCAAGAGTGGAAAGAATAGTTCAGACTTATGCGTGAACTTGAGGCAAGAAGCCTTGCGCGCACAGAACGTAAAGGCGCACCGATAAACAGCCACCGTTCTAAATCCGCGCAAGCATCGTAAGCTCACGCCGCGAAATCTCAAAACTCCCCCGCGACCTGCTTTGTCAGGTCGCGGGGGAGTCGTAATATTACGTTATTTATCCTTTTCCACATCATCATGCGGAGGTTTCTGACCCGAAAGCGGATTGCACCCCATAGCCTCCTCCATGCTTCTGTTGCTGACATGGGTGTATATCTGCGTTGTGTTGAGCTGCTCATGACCGAGTATGTCCTTAAGAACTCTGACATCGACATTGCCCGTCTGATACATAAGCGTCGCCGCAGTATGACGGAGCTTGTGGACCGAATAATGCTTAGACTCAAGTCCCGCCATATCGAGATATTTATACACTATCCACTGTACCGTCTTGACGCTTATTCTCTGCTTACGGCTACTGATAAAGAGCGCATTTGTCGTGACGGAAGCGTTCTTTGCATCCGTGCGCTCGCTCATGTATTCACCGAGCGCCTCGCGGCAAGCCTCATTGAGGTACACTATCCTCTGCTTGCTTCCCTTTCCCGTTACCGTCAGGGAGCGCAGGAGTCGGTCAACATCGTTAATATTTATCCCCGTAAGCTCGGATACTCGCATACCGCAGTTGAGAAAGAGCGTAATTATCGCAAAATCGCGCACTCTGGTCTCCGACGCGGTATCGTTTCTCACGGCGTTCAAAAGCTCTATACTCTCCTCAAGCGAGAGATATTTCGGCAACGCCTGCTTTGATTTGGGAGTCTCTATGTTTGCCGCGGGATTTTCGTCTATCATAAAGCGCTTGGTCATAAGATACTTGAAAAAACCTTTGATTGCGGAAAGCTTTCTCGACTTTGCGCACGCCTTGTTTCCACGCACATTGTCCGAGTAAAGCAAAAATTCGTATATATCCTCCGTGGTGATGTTTCGTATGTAATCAAGGTCCACCACACGTATGTCGATCTTTTCGAAATCCTCCGAATCGGGGGATATTTTTCTGTCCCTTGCGAGCAGGAATCTGAAAAATGTCCTGAGGTCAAGCAGATATTCCGAGACGGTTTTCTCCGAACAGTTCTGTATGGCGGATTTATATGACGCGAATTCCCTGACAAGTTGAGGGAATTCCTCAATAGGCGCACTGTACGGCACAATAAGCACCTCCTTTTCACCGTTGGTATTGCGGTAATTAATTAATATTATACAATATAAATTTATAATTTAGTGGATAAAATGTAAACTTTCATAGACTGATATTGCGTTGCCGAAAAAAATTTTATATAATATGACGTGTAGTGCCGTGGCACTATATTCGCATATAAATCGGAGGTTTTATGAAAGCCTTTTTTCATAAATACGGTTACAGTGCAGTAAAAATGTTCGTAAATCAGTTCGCGATATCGGTATTCGGTTCCGTTCTCGCCATGGCGACGACCTCCGCCGACAACAATGTCCTGACAGTTATCGTGAGCGTATTTGCAATTTTGTTCTATCTGTTCCTGCTGTACACGATGACATGGGAGATCGGCGCAAAGGATAAAATTTCGGTCGACGTCGGCAAAAAGGAATATAAGCCACTGACCGGTGCGCTCGTTTCCGTCGTTGCGAATATCCCGAACTTTGTCATCGCAATTCTTTTCACGCTGGGTTACCCGTTTATGTTTAACCACGAGTGGGCGGGAAATATGTGCGCCGTAC
>JBJDZF010000192.1:0-3960 GCA_051867855.1 Eubacteriales bacterium | reverse complement strand
CTTGCAGGCAGCGCGGTATTTTTCAGCGGCTCGGTCATGACCCGCAGAGTTTTGTTATAGGTCGAGTATATTACGTTTACCACGCTGTCGGAGGAGACGTAGGTGGAAAAATAATTAAAACCTATCTTATTATCGCACCAAAGGCTGTATGAGTTTTTCTCCAGAGCTTCCAGATACGCTTCATACACAGTTTTTTCCGCGTCGGTCAGCACCTGAACGCTGCATCCGTCGCCGCCGTCGCGCACCTTTGCGCCGTCTATGTCGAGATCGATAACTACACCCGAATCGGTATCTGCTCCGGTATCTGCCCCGGTATCCGTTGCGGTGTCCGAAACGCTTTGGGAAGTATGTACGTCACGTGTACCCGACGAGCCGCTATCCGTTCCGATATTTGACACTTCGCACGAGCACAGCAGCGCAAGTATCAGGGCAAACGCGCAAAGAAATCCGATAAATCTGTTTTTCAATGTCTGTATCTCCGATTTCCCTCATTCCGCGCGGCGTTTGCGCAAAATGAGTGTACAGCCGACACACGCAACTGCCGTCACGGTGATAAATGCGATATTAAGGGAAGATTTGCATCCTTTCTTCTCTTCCTTTTCGGTGGAAGAGGAAGAGTTCTGTGTTTTCTGTGACTCCACACCGGTCGTAACAGACGCGGTATCGCTCTCCGTCTGACTTTCGTCGGTGTCGGTATCTTCTTCGTCACCGTCTGTTGGGTCGCCGCCCTCTTCGATCGCGCTGAGAGTATCATTGACCAGCTCCTGGACCTGTGCAATCATGGACGTCACCTGAATTGCCGCCTCGGGAGAGGATACAACCGGAGCACCGTCCTCCCT
Organism: Eubacteriales bacterium; assembly: GCA_051867855.1. GTDB lineage: Bacteria > Bacillota > Clostridia > Oscillospirales > CAG-272 > HGM12713. The sequence goes on along the minus strand of JBJDZF010000192.1, from coordinate 3,121 downwards.
GGTTTTCCATACGGAATTAATTACCGATTCAAGCTCGGAGAACTGTGCCTGTGCGATTGACACCATAAAGTCCTCCATTGTCAGTCCCCCGATGAATTGCTCCATTGTCTTGATCTCGTTGGCAGTATAATAGGAATTTGTGAGGCTGTGGGAGACAAGAATTTTAAGCAGGCTCTCGAAGGTATTGCCGCGTTCAAGGATCTGCAGTCCCGCCTCTCCCTTTACGGAATCCGCACTGACGACGGTAATTGTAGATTGAACTCCGGAGCCACTGGAATCGGTATCGATTCCGGGTTCCATGATTGTGTAGTTGCAAGTCGAAATACACGGTCTGTTTGCAAGTCCTATGATACCTCCGGCACCCCGATCGGCGGATTCTCCCGCTGCCAGTTTTTCCGCACCGGCGGCACTCGATTTGTAAATCGCAACTTCACCGTTATTGAAGCAGCCCGCCACTATGTTGTTTTCCATTTTATTTGTAAAGTGACCGACTATTCCGCCAAGTCTCATCTTGTTCGTATATGTATTGACTACGGTCCCGGGCGCCTTTTCAAGAATGGCGGAAACGTCATAGGAGGTATACGATTTGACATTTCCGTTATTTGTACAGAAATAAATGTTGCTTCTGCAATTATCCGAACCGTTAGCACCGACTATACCTCCGCACCATACAGAATACCCCTCGTTCAGAAGCGGAATGATATCAACGTCTCCGTTGTTTGTACAGTATGCGATCGTTGCGGCGGAAGAGACTCCCACAATACCTCCGCAATACGTGTAGGTCCTTCCAGTAGTACCGTCCTCGGAAACATTGCCCCTTGTAAATATGTCCGAATCGGAAACACAGGCAATTATCAGATTTTTATCGTCGCTGTTGAATTCGGAAAAGTCCACTCTCCCGACAATGCCGCCGGCGCAGGCGCCGTCCACATAAGCTATCTCCGAGCGGCAGTTGATTATCTTTATAAGATTTCTGCCGTATCCCACAATGGGTGCCGCAAACTTGTTGGAGCGTACTATGCTTCCGCTGACCGTAAGATTTTTTATGGTAGCTCCCGTGGCAGCGCCGAAGAGCCCTGCATATTCCTTTGCTTTTCCATCCAACGAAATTGTGTCGCAATTCAACCCTTTGACGGAGAATCCGTTGCCGTCGTAAATACCCTTGAAGGAGCCGCTCACGCCGCCTATGGGAGTCCATGGCTTCTCGTTCAGGTCAATGTCTGCCGTTTGACGGAAATAAACATTCGTGTAGTCCGTTTTCTCATTTGTGGTTTTCGCAAGATATGCGAGCTCGGACGCGTTTGTTATCAGATACGGATCGCTCTCCGTACCCGTGCCCGTGCCAAATCCCGTGGCAATATCGCTTCCGTTCCACGCTGCGGAGTCCGCAAACACGGATATTCCGAAGCATGCCCCCATAAGCAAAACCGAAAGTACAACCGATAATAAGCGAAGTGTTGATCTTTTCATATTTACCTCCTTTATGACCGTTATTTGTTTGATTGACCCAATTCCGACTGTATCAATTCTCGTTTTTTTCAAACTCCTCAATAATACTGTCAAGAGAAGATTTGAGTTTCGGACGTATGGTGTTGAATGTACTGCTCCACCCGCCGCTGTTTTTGTAAATTGCTACTTTGTATACCTCGCAGCCCTCCTTGCCGATTATAAATGAGAACACCTTTCCGAAGTCGAATGTGATCGTTCTTCTTTCAATATCGTACATCTCGCTTGCGTCCGGGTCGGCGGAATATCTCGCCTTCATGGTGATCTCGAAAACGACCGGCATCACGCGACGGTAGCTTTCCGAGGCAAGACATTCAAGAACGGCGGCACAGATATTTTTCTTGTCCTCTGTTGCGTTGGAGATCGAATAGACAGTGTGCGGATTTCCGATATCCGTGCAGTAGTCCTTCTGCTCCTCGTCATATTTCGGCATGGGTAAAAAAGCGTATTTATCGGTTATTTCTTTGATTCCGTAGCCGGAGGCTACTATGTATGCCTTGTCGGTGATAAACAGCGCGCGTCCCTCTTCGAATATCTTGCGTGGATTGACATATCCTTCTTCCATCCACACGTCCGGCGAACTGTTGAGCCATGAGCCCATGCTTGCGACGATATCCGCCATCTTCTCGCTCCTGTATGTGGCGGAAATTGTGGGCATATCGTTCTTGTCTTTTTCCACCGCCTTGATACCGGCGCCGATGACGAACGCCTCAAGAACGTTCTGATGCACAGTGTATCCGAAAACGTCATCTGCGGATCTCTTCCCGTCAATGTCTTTGTCCTCATATATGTTTGCCGCCATACTTTTCATCTTTTCCAGCGTCCATTCGCCTTGCCTTACGAGTTCATAGGGATTTTCTTCTATTCCCTTGTTATCGAGCATCGTAAGGTTTACAAACGTTCCGTGCATCATCCACAGAAGATTTGTGGAGATATCTCCCGTGACGAAGAACAGCTTGTTTCCGATCGAGAGCTCGCTGACAATTTTTTCCGGCCACCACGGCTTGCTGAAATTCAGATAGTCGAGCTTCTTTATATCCGCCGAATAGCCCCTCTGCGCAAAGGTCGGGCCCAAGGGTCCGTAGGACGCGTAAATATTGTATTCCGGCATTCCGGAAAGGTAATCGTTTTCCACGGTCTGTGCAAAGCTGTCTCTGTTATTATAGTTTCCTTTAGTCAAGTAATACACAAGCTGAACGTTAAGCCTTTGTGACACTCTGGTGTTACGGTCGAAAATTGCATTGTTTACGTCATCGGAAGAAATGCCGTCCGATGTAAATTCCTGCATGGAACGGTCTGCCCAGCATATGAAGTGTATCTCCTCGCCGCCGAAGTCAAGATCGTTTCCGAGATCGTCCAGAAGATATCCGTTTTCGTCGTATATCCCATCATTTGAACCTGAACTCACGTCTTGGGGATTGCTATCCTCCTTCGGCGCGCATGCCGCACAGTAAAGGGATATCATGACGGCGACGAGCCCCATTGACAAAGCTTTTACCGCACGCCCTTTCCCTTGAGCCCTTGATAATTTCATTGCATACCTCCGTAAATATAAGACGATTAGCGTGAAAGTTTTGCATATCTTTAAGTGAAGTACATCTTTTTCACGCCCAAA
>JBJDZF010000191.1:0-3965 GCA_051867855.1 Eubacteriales bacterium | reverse complement strand
TCATCGGCGCAAAGCGCTTGCACATTCCGATTTTCCATATGGAGGCGGGCAACCGCTGCAAGGACGAGTGCCTGCCTGAGGAGACCAACCGCCGCATCGTGGACATCATTTCGGATGTGAATATGGCGTATTCCGAGCACGCGCGCCGCTATCTTGCAGACTGCGGATTGCCCAAGGAGCGCACTTATGTGACCGGCTCGCCGATGGCGGAGGTCCTTCGAGGCAACCTTGCCGAGATCGAAGCAAGCGACATACACGCGCGTCTCGGGCTGGAAAAGGGCAAGTACATCCTGCTGTCTGCTCACCGCGAGGAGAACATCGACACCGAAAAGAACTTCACAAGCCTGTTTACGGCGATCAACAAGATGGCGGAAAAGTACGATTTGCCGATTCTGTACTCCTGTCACCCGAGAAGCCGCAAGCGTCTTGAAGCAAGCGGATTCAAGCTGGACAAGCGGGTGATTCAACATGAACCGCTCGGGTTCCATGATTATAACTGCCTGCAAATGAACGCTTTCTGCGTGGTTTCGGACAGTGGCACGCTCCCCGAGGAGAGCAGCTTCTTTACCAGCATCGGACACCCGTTCCCGGCGGTGTGCATCCGCACCTCGACCGAACGTCCCGAGGCGCTGGACAAGGCGTGCTTTATCCTCTCGGGCATCGACGAAAAGGGACTTCTACAGTCGGTTGACACGGCGGTCGAGATGAACAAAAACGGAGACTATGGTATCCCCGTGCCGGACTACGTGGAGGAAAACGTGTCCTCCAAGGTGGTGAAGATCATTCAGTCCTATACCGGAGTGGTCAATAAAATGGTGTGGAGAAAAGATGTATGAATATTCTTGTCACCGGAGCAAATGGCTTTGTCGGGCGGAACCTTTGTGAAAATCTCAAGAACATACGTGACGGCAAAAACCGTACGCGACCGAATATTGTGATCAATGATATTTACGAATACGATTTGGACAGCACGCCTGCGGAGCTTGACGAATATTGCTCAAAAGCAGATTTTGTTTTCAACCTTGCAGGGGTCAACCGTCCGAAGGATCCGGCGGAATTCAAGGCGGGCAACTTCGGCTTTGCATCCACATTGCTGGAAACGCTGAAAAAGCACCGCAACACCTGCCCCGTGATGCTGTCATCCTCGATCCAAGCGACCCTTGCGGGGCGCTTCGGCACCTCGGAATACGGGCTTTCCAAAAAGGCGGGCGAGGAGCTGTTCTTTTCCTACGGCGAGGAAACCGGGGCGAGGGTGCTGGTTTACCGCTTCCCGAATCTTGTCGGCAAGTGGGTGCGTCCCAACTACAACAGCGCGGTCGGCACCTTCTGCAACAACATCGCAAACGACCTGCCAATCACCGTAAGCGACCCGTCGGTCGAGCTGGAAATGCTGTTTATCGACGATCTGGTCGAGGAAATGTTCGATGCACTGGAGGGCAAGGAGCATCACTGCGAGTTTGACGGCGTGAACACCGTGCTTGCCGAGAACGGCAGATACTGCGCCGCGCCGGTGACGCACAAGGCAACACTCGGCTATATCGTCGAGTGTCTGCACCGTTTCCACGACCAGCCCCAGACGCTGGTGATTCCCGAAATTCCGAACGGCAGTTTTGAGAAAAAGCTGTATTCCATGTACCTTTCCTACCTGCCAAAAGAAAAGGTCGCGTTCCCGCTGAAAATGAACGTGGACGCGCGCGGCAGTTTCACGGAGCTGCTCAAAACCGAAAAATGCGGGCAGATCAGCGTGAATATCTCCAAGCCCGGCATCACCAAGGGGCAACACTGGCACAATTCCAAATGGGAGTTTTTTATTGTCGTGGCGGGGCACGGACTCATTAAGGAGCGCAGGATCGGCAGCGACGAGGTGCTTGAGTTTGAGGTAAGCGGCGACAAAATCGAAGCCGTTCATATGCTCCCCGGCTACACGCACAACATCATCAACCTGTCCGATACCGAGGACTTGGTTACAGTCATGTGGGCAAACGAGCAGTTTGACCCGAACCGTCCCGATACCTTCGGGAAACAGGTGTAAATTTAATTAAATCATTTTGGATTGGTGGTGATAAAGTGGAACGAATTTCAGAAATTATGATGAACCTGATTGCAAATGATGTTTGCGGAAAAGCATTATATTCCGAAAATCTGCACATTACTGATGATGATTTGAAACAGCTTTACATACTATCAAAAGAGCATGACCTTGCCCATCTTGTTGGAGATGCGCTGATCCGTCACAAGTTACTGCCTGACGGTGAGATCAAGGCAAAGTTTGAAAAGCAGATGATGACGGCGGTTTATCGCTATGAGCGCATTAACTATGAGTTGAACAGCCTGAAGGAAACACTGAATCAAGCGGAGATCCCGTTCATACCTCTCAAGGGTTCAGTTCTGCGGCAATATTATCCCGAGCCGTGGATGCGTACAAGCTGTGACATTGATATTTTGGTGCGGGAAAAGGACATCGACGCTGCAACACAGACAATTGAGAAAAAGCTCGGTTATAGATATGAGTACAAAAATTATCACGATATTTCGTTTAAATCAGAATCTGGTGTACATCTTGAACTGCACTTTTCTTTGAAAGAAAATGAAGATAATATTGACAGACTACTCTCGGACTGTTGGCAGTATGCCGCCGTACATAAGGATTATGAATACATCTTCACCCCTGAGTTTTTTCTCTTTCATCAGTATGCGCACGCCTCATATCATTTTTTGAACGGAGGATGCGGTGTGAGGATTTTCTTGGATATCTGTATTTTAAATCGCTTTATGCCTTTGGACCGGACAAAACTGGATGCGTTCCTTGAAAAATGCGGTATTCTGAAATTTGCGCAAGAGGCGGAGCATTTGGCAAATATCTGGTTTGGAAACGCAGAACATACTGAACTTTCCCGGCAGATGGAGCGATATATTCTGTGCGGTGGCGTATACGGAACAATGGATAACCGCGTGGCAGTCCAGCAAATACGGAGAGGCGGTAAATTGCGTTATGCCATGTCAAGAATATGGCTTCCCTATGACAAACTAAAATCCCACTATCCCTCGCTGGAAGGAAAGCGTGTCTTAATTCCGCTTTATGAAGTTCGCCGCTGGGGAAAGCTCCTGTTCTGCGGCGGTACGAAGCGTGGGATTCGGGAATTGAAGCTGAACTCTTCCAAGACAAAAGCGGAACAATTGAGAACAAATGAAATGCTATCTCATCTTGGATTGGAGGTAAACCCCAAATAATCCTACGTCAAAGCGCAAAAGAAAAGCTCCGAGTTTGTGCTTAGGAGCCCCTTCGATAAATATGATTGGTTATTCCCACGGCAGGATGATTTCGGAGCGGCATAAGCGTTTAAAGTATTCCTCCACATTCAGACCATTCGTCGTAGAAGTGGCAGCAAGAGAATAGATCATGGCACTTGCTTGCGCACCCTTGACGAAATTGGCAAACAGCCAGTTCTTTCGCCATACCACGAACGGTCGGATGGCGTTCTCAGCCCTGTTGTTATCTACGGGTAAATTACCATACTTAAGACATCGGTAAAGATATGTCCTTTCATTGAGACAATACTGTACACCATATTTCTCGGATTATTTCAAAAAGAATCTACGATACCGCATATCTTGTGTTACACTATTCATGGCAATTGCGAGTCTCCTGTTGCTTTTTGTGCGGTAACTTTTCTGTAACACATTTGGCTCTCAATAGCTATTATTTTTTCATAATGTAACACATCTATTGTAATCCTAAAAGTCAAATAAATCGATTATGGAGCAATTGAAAAGAATATTGGGTATTGTAGAAAAATGAATTGTAATGTCAATACACGATTTTAAACATACATATATTTCCGCCCTTTTTCCGTTCGACCACCATTCCGTTCAGTTGTTTTAAATACAGTCTACTCAACGAAGAACTACCCAAATAAGATTCCACATTTGTCACAGGCAGGACACACCAATCGCTGTCTGTGGGC
>JBJDZF010000190.1:2198-3968 GCA_051867855.1 Eubacteriales bacterium | reverse complement strand
CAATTCCCGCATTTTCCTCCATCGGCTCCGCGTCGTCTGCGTCATCGTCATACTGTAAGTCGGCGTCGGCGGTATGCTCCTCGCCGACGTGTGTAATGTCGGAAGGCACCGGATCGGGTGCTATTTCGTCCTCATCGTTCAAAACCGAGTCGTCGATATACTCATCCTCAAGATTAATTGCCATGGTGAGCTTTGTGGACTTTGCGCGCTCGCGCGCGTTAATGACAAGCAGCTCTGCGGAATCGTGCTGATACAAAACGCGTTCGGGCATGACCCGCGCGTCGGAGAGCGCTTCCGCACCGAACGGAATTTCCATCCCGCCGAGCAGAGTTTCTCTGCCGCAGGCGGAAATATAGCTGTACTTTTCTCCGATATCCAGAACAAGGCACGCCGTCTTTCGCACCGCGGGATTCAGCTTTGATGCTCCCTCCAGAACAGCGGCGCCGTACGGCAAAAACCTGCCGATCTGAACATTTATGGCGGAAAAACAGGATTTCAGAGAATCAAGCAGCTCCCTGCGGGCAAAAATCACCCTGTATGTCACGCTTGACTTTCCCGAAAAAATATCCATGGACTGAAAGGACAGCGCGTCGTAATTCTTATACATCGCACGAAGCTCGGTTTTAAAAGAGTCATCGAGGCGTGCTTTTTTCATTGTGGGCAGAGAAATATAATCCACGCCGTACAGATTGTGCGGGAGGACGAATACAGCGGACAGCGGCTCGGGAAATTTCTGCACACCCGAGAGCGAATTTCCGACTGCGGTTGCGATCTCCCCGCGGTTAAGCATAGCGGCATCAACCGGAATCTCGGTTGTATTGCCGTCCGCGACAATTCTTATCAACGCCTTTTCGGGCAACAGCCGCACGACGGCAGATACCCGTTGTAACCCACCGAAGATAGCCATTATTTCGCTTCAGTATCGGCAGTCCGGCTCTGCTCCTGTGCCTCTGTCTCTGCCTGCACTTCTGCCTGTGCTTCAGCCTGTGCTTCAGCCTGCACTTCTGCCTGTGCTTCCTTTTCTGCTTTCAGGCATTCGTCACAGATATAGCCCTTGCCGATAATATGCTTGCCGGGGAATTTGCGGAAGCTCTTTATCTGCATCTCCTTGCCACACTTTATACATTTTACATTCTTTTCCCAAGCATCCATTTGTAATATTCCTCCAAAAAAATATATTTTTCATGATACACAAACGCACCGACAGACGTAAATCAGCTGTCGGAGCGATCCATGTATTCGGGTTTACATATTTGAAAGATATGCGTTCAGCGCGGATCATATGTTCATGCGGCGTTTACACTTCTCTTGAGGAGCATAAACGAATATGTCCGCTCGCCGTTGTCCCCCGCACTGTAGGTCAACGTGCATTTTACAAGATTAGGATTGTCAGCTGTTTGCGAAAATGTCACGTCAGAAATCACCGAATACGAATTACTCGCACTGCCGAGAACCAGTTTCTTTTCCCATGTATTAAAAGTCGCGATTTCACCGCCCTCACCGCCGCAGGACAGAGTTTTTCCGTCTGCCGAGACTGACGGCGCGGGGCAATCGCTTGTGTCAAAGCCGGAGAACCAGTCAGTTGTCCGGCTTTCAAAAGCGAAGATCTCATCATTCGCGGCAACATCCGCGCCCCGGGCGCGCGAATAGCTATGAATAGAAATCACCATCGTTGTAACGGCAAGGAGGACGACCGAAGATAGCGCGATTACGATTGAGAGTTCCGCAAGGGTAAATCCGCGTCGTTTCATTGGACGTCCTCCTTATGTA
>JBJDZF010000190.1:0-2098 GCA_051867855.1 Eubacteriales bacterium | reverse complement strand
ACTGGTAAACGTCGGGATCAGAACCGCTGCAAGGATTGCGATGACAGCGATAACAATAACAAGCTCTACGATCGTAAAGCCTTTCTTTTTCGTGTTCTTCATCATCAAGAACCTCCTAAAAGTAATTTATTCAATCGCTCCCGGGAGCGGTCAAACCTTGAACAGAGTACCCCGAGCGCGCACCTCCGTGAAAGACGGAAGACAACTTCCGCGCCCGTATAATGTCTCAAAATCCATGTTGTCAGCTCCGCATTTCGTCGAAAGGAGCTCACGCCTCGACGTAAAATGAAGTTAAAACCTGTTTTTCGTGACAATTATAGCACTCTTTTCTGCCTTTGTCAATAAATTTAACGACAGTTTATTTTAATGCAATTCGGATATTTTTGGTAATTACAAACAAATTGTACCAAATCCCGCCGGGCGTTTGGGATCTACCGACACGCCCGACGATCGGTTGCATACCTGCGCTTTAATTGCCACTTGTCAAAGTAATTGTAAAGTATGGCGGTTCACAAACGGTAGAATCCTGCCAAGCATTACCGGCATAAGGGTGCCATAGCAGCGCAATACCGCCCGTTGTTACATTGCCGTTTGTAGCATAATCCAAGGTAGCACCGTTTTCAATAACTTCATAGGCATTGTTGATCTGCAAATCTGTGGGAGCAAGAGTTGACCAATCAATAAAGCCAACACCGTAATTCATTGCCGCCAAACAACGATATATTTTTTGATAAACTCCATCATGCCAACCGTCATAAGTATTTTGGACAGTCGCAAATCCCAAAGCTTTTCTGTATGAGTAATCAAGCATCAACCTTATAACTTCGCCCTCACAATGTCTTTGTTCAGTTTTATAGTCTGAATCATCCGGCGAGCCGCAAAGCGAATCCATAATATCATCCATAGTCACGGTTCCGGCATCAACCAATCCGTTCAAATAGTCAATAAATCTGTCTCCGTTATTTTTGGAATGTGTGCTGTAATATTCAGTAAGAAAGTCACTTGTCACACCGGTATATGTTGTTTTGCCATTGCTGTTGAGCCACTGAACATATTGCTTGAAATATCCGCCCTTTGTTATTTGCGGAATGTAGCTTTCGTCCAATTCATAGTAAGTATTATCATCCTTAAGCACGATCCACTTACCTTGATCATTCAGCTGAATAACGCTGGTGGACGATTTGATCGCTTCCGCAACTTCGGATGTAAAAGTACAATTTTCAATATTGAAATTGTTTCCGCTGTTATCTACAATTTTATATGTGAAACCAAGTGCAATTCCGGGTATCATCTCATTCTGAATCGTAGAAACAAACGAATCTACAGGATCACAAATAATGATGGTGTTAACCGGTGTACCTTCCGGTATTGTATAGGTAACAGTGAACATATGGAAGAAATAGTATCCAATATAAGAATACCCGTCACTCATAGTTCCAATAGTAGTACCGTCATCATAGGAGTGATCAGCCTCTGTAGCGGCTGATACAACACCGGTGAGATGGAGCACAGTAGGAGTGACAACCGTACTATGTCCGCACACGCACTGACCGTCCGTGTATGTATGTTCTTCGTTTACCGAGATTCCGCACTTTGAACAGGTCTTTGTATGCCCGCTGTCACCGTTATCAGAATAGCTCCAGTCATGAACACATTCATCAATATGGCAAATCACACACTGACCGTCTATGTAATTGTGTACACCGTACTTCTCACCGTTGTCAAGATCAAAGCTCTTTCCGTTGAGAACAGTATCGATTTCCCCTCTTGTCTGATGGAAGCCCGCGCCGCTCTCCGCAACAAATTTACCGGTTCCGAAAGACACAAAACTACCTACGAATCCGAACTCATGGTAGCAATGATCCTCTCTTACCGCCGTCACCGCCAAACTCTCGGTCCAGCCGTAATGCTCTACGTCATCCGTTGCGGCATCCACGGTCAGACTGCCTCCGTTCGTGCGGATCACAACGTCCTGTGGACTTCCGGCTCCGACATATTCGACAGACGTTATGTCCGTCTTCGTTCCCGCGTCAAAGCCTACCGCTGTTCTGACGGTCGTTTCGGTTCCGATATAATACACCGAGCACGGTCCGTTCTG
>JBJDZF010000189.1:0-3972 GCA_051867855.1 Eubacteriales bacterium | reverse complement strand
CATATTGTAAAGGTAAAAATCGTGTATTTCGTAAGGACCTACAATATCCTCCGTCTTCTGCGCTATTTCGCCGTTGCTGTCCGCAGGTAGAAGCTCGGGGCTTACCGGGGTATTTAAAATGTCGCGCAATACGGACGCGAGTGCGGCATCTTCCTCGGCATCTGCCTTGTCGGCGCAATATGATACGATATGTCGGACAAGCGTTTTGGGGACGGAAGCGTTGACGCCGTACATCGACATATGGTCTCCGTTATAGGTCGCCCATCCGAGTGCAAGCTCGGACAGATCCCCCGTACCTATGACTATGCCGTCCGACATATTGGCTATATCCATCAGTACCTGGGTGCGCTCACGTGCCTGACAGTTTTCATAAACAACATTTCTGTTATTCTCGTCATGCCCTATGTCTTCAAAGTGTCTCCTTACCGATTCTGTGATGTTAACACACTTAAAATCAACGCCCAGCTCGGCACAAAGTATCTCGGCGTTTGATTTGGTTCTGGCAGTCGTTCCGAAGCACGGCATTGTTACACCTATCACATCGCTTCTCGGTCTGCCGAGAGAATCCATGGCGCGCACTGCCACAAGCATGGCAAGGCATGAATCAAGTCCCCCGGAAATTCCTACCACACATTTTTTGGCGTGCGCCTTTTCGATCCTCTGCTTCAGTCCCTGCGACTGAATAGAAAGTATTGTTTCACAGCGCTTCGATCGCTCTCCCGCGTCAGACGGCACAAAAGGAAATCTCTCAAATTTTCTTGTCAGCTTTGTAACGCACGGCTTGAGTGTGAAATCAGTGTACAGATAAGTCCCGTCCTCATCGGCGTGATACGTGTTCATCTTTCTGCGGTCAAAGAGTATTCGTCCGATGTCAAGCTCGGTACAAATAAAGTCGCCTTGACTTGTGTCAAATGGTCTGCGCTCCTTGAGCACGGTTCCGTTTTCGGCAATAAGTGAATGCCCTCCGAAAACTATATCCGTGGTGGACTCGCCCTCAAAGCAGTCAGCGTAAATATAGCCGCAAACCGTGCGTGCTGATTGCGAGCGGACAAGAAGCTCTCTGTACGCGTCCTTTCCAATGGTCTCATTGGAGGCGGAAAGATTGGCGATGACCGTCGCGCCTGCCTGCGTAAGTCCACAAGAGGGCGGAACGCTCACCCAGATATCCTCGCAAATCTCGACACCGAGCTTAAGTCCCGGCATATTACTGCAAACGAATATCTGTCTGTTCCCGAAAGGAACCGTTTGCGAGCCGACTGTCACATATTGTGTTTCGCCTTTGAACGGAGTGAACTGGCGCGCTTCATAAAACTCTGCATAATTGGGTATATTGCTCTTGGGTACTATACCGAGTATTTGTTTATTCTGACAAATTGCGGCACAATTGTATATTTTATCATTGACAAGCAGGGGCAAACCGATTATACTAATCATATCGTCGGTACACGATGTCTCAACGTACTCCGCAAGGGCCTCCCGGGCGCGGGATAGCAACACCTCGGAGTAAAACAGATCGGAGCAGGTATATCCGGTCAGGGACAGCTCGGGAAAGACGAGAATTTTTACTCCGTCTCTGTAAGCCGCGAGTGCTGTATCTTTTATTTTTTGCAGATTGGCGGCGCAGTCGGCGACAGTTACACGCGGAGAGGCAACCGCTACTTTGATAAATCCGTGTTTCATATACAGTCCTTTCAGAGTGCAAAATTAAATTGGATCTCCCAAACAAGTTTATTATACAATCTTTTTGGTCAAATTACAACTACAAAACAGAAAAACAGGTGACAAACAATGAAGAATATTTCACGGAATCTTACAATGCTTTGCGATTATTACGAGCTGACGATGGCAAACGGATATTTTTTGAGCGGAATAAAGGACAAGATCGTTTATTTTGACGTTTTCTACCGCAACAATCCCGACAACGGCGGATATGCCGTCGCCGCAGGACTTGAGCAGGTCATCGAATATATAAAAGATCTTCATTTTGACGGTGATGATATTGAATTTCTGCGCTCGAAGGGATGCTTCTCCGAGGAATTTCTCGAGTATTTGAAAAGCTTCAGATTTACCGGTGATATTTGGGCAGTTCCCGAGGGAACAGTTGTGTTTCCGGGAGAGCCGCTGATGACTGTCAGAGCACCAGTCATGGAGGCGCAATTTATAGAAACTTATGTGCTTATGATGATAAATCACCAGTCTCTTATTGCCACCAAGGCATCGAGGATCACAAGAGCGGCAAAGGGAAGAGCCATAAGCGAATTCGGTTCCCGCCGCGCGCAGGGCGGAGACGCTGCAATACTCGGAGCAAGAGCGGCGTATATCGGGGGATGTAACGCCACTGCCTGCACCGTGGTCGACGAGGTCTACGGGGTTCCCGCAACGGGTACGATGGCTCACTCGTGGGTCCAGATGTTTGACAGCGAGTATGAGGCCTTTAAAAAATACTGCGAGATATATCCCGACAACGCGACACTGCTTGTCGACACATACAATGTCATCGAGAGCGGTATTCCAAATGCAATCAGATCCTTCAGGGAGGTTCTGCTTCCGCGCGGCATAACAAAATGTGCCATAAGGATTGATTCGGGCGATATAACATATCTGACAAAGAAAGTCAGAAAAATGCTCGACGACGCGGGATTCCCGCAGTGTAAGATCGTTGTCTCCAATTCCATGGACGAGTATATAATAAGAGAGCTGATAAGACAGGGCGCTGAGATCGACGCGTTCGGAGTCGGCGAGCGGCTCATCACCTCGAAGACCGATCCCGTATTCGGCGGCGTGTATAAACTGTGTGCAGTGGAGGACGAAAATGGAAATATCATTCCCAAGATAAAGATAAGCGAGAACGTCGGCAAGATAACCACACCGCATTTCAAAAAGGTATACAGACTCCGTAACCGCGAAAACAACAAGGCCGAGGCGGATCTTATATGCGTGCATGACGAGGTTATCGATGACTCAAAACCGATAGAGATATTCGATCCCGAATACACCTGGAAGAGAAAGGTAATGGATAATTATACCGCCACAGAGCTGTTAAAGCCGATCTTCCGTTCGGGAGAGCTTGTCTACGATATACCCGCTCTTGATGAGATACGAAGCCATTGCGCCGAGGAGATAAACGGTATGTGGGATGAGGTAAGACGGTTCAACAACCCGCACAACTATTATGTGGACCTCTCTCAAAAGCTTTGGGATATCAAGCATGAAATGCTTTCAGAATATATCAGGAGAAAATGACACCTTCCCGGAGGGCGCGCTACGCGCTCCCCGGGATTTTTTTGCCGATGAAAAGTCCCGCCGCAGCGGAAGGCTCCCTTGTGTAAAGGGAGCTGTCAGCGAAGCTGACTGAGGGATTGTTTTTTAGAAAATCAAAGTTGACAATCCCTCCGTCACTGCATACGCCGTGCCACCTCCCTTTACACAAGGGAGGCTAACATATTCCGTCTCATTTGCGACTGTTGGGCAGGTTTCCAAATCTCGTAAGTTTCGGTGGACTTTCAGCACTACCGGTAACATGCCATTATAGGGTTGAGCAAGCCACCGGATTTGCCGGCGGTCATGACTTCGCATATGTCCGGATAAAACGAAACAAGTGAATAATTGTTGAATTTTTTGTGTTCTTTGCGGAAGAAATAAATGAAAACGGCGTAATTCGTATTGAAAAATAAAATATAATAGTGTATAATATTTCAAGACGAACCGTCAATCTCGTATAAAGAAACGGAGATAATAGCGTGAAAGTATTGTATGTCTTTAAGTGAATACATCTTTTTCACGCCCAAATTGCTCTCAAAATGGGACCCGACCCATTTTGATCTGCTTTGCAAATACGAGCAATTTCAATATTTATTTAAGCCGCCTGCGGCGGCATGGAGATTATAGCGTGAAAGTATTGTATGTCTTTAAGTGAATACATCTTTTTCACGCCCAAATTGCTCTCAAAATGGGACCCGACCCATTTTGATC
>JBJDZF010000188.1:0-3986 GCA_051867855.1 Eubacteriales bacterium | reverse complement strand
TGTATATGAGCGAATTATACGCCGACGTGTAGTTGTATATTTCGATATTGGTAGCATACCAGATATCTTCCCTGCCCGCAAGCCCCTCGCATATACTGTCGAGAAGCTCCCAGTTATTATTGCGGTCAAACTCATAGCTGTGCCCCCACA
The DNA here is from genome assembly GCA_051867855.1 of Eubacteriales bacterium. Classification (GTDB taxonomy): domain Bacteria; phylum Bacillota; class Clostridia; order Oscillospirales; family CAG-272; genus HGM12713. The sequence continues at coordinate 3,836 of JBJDZF010000188.1, read as the reverse complement.
GATAGAACAGGCGAGGTTGCCTTGAGGCACCATAACATTTCTCTGACAGATCCAGATTTACAAATTTCGTTATATAGTCGAAAATCTTGGGGTTTGTATGATGCGCGGTAGGCATCCAGGCATACCAGTCAGAGGGCATTTCAAAGGAATCGTTGTCTCCTCCGAGAGTGCGGGCATAGGCTATGTCAAGCTCGGAAAGGTAATTTCTGATCTGTGCGTATGAGGCGGAGTTTGCAAATCTCGTGATTCCGCTGTCCGGGTACGCCATGCCCCGGATGATCATTCCGTATCTGTTCTCAAGCTCAAGGCGACAGTCCAGCACGTCCCTTATACCGTCTATCGGACGTTGCAGTCCCTCTGCTCTGTGAAAGCTTCCGTGAACCGCAATTTCATGACCCTTTGACAGGAAGCTGTCCGTTATCTCTTCCTTTGTGAGCGCTTTTTCTCCGCGAAGCTCGTCGCCGTTAAGATTGAACGTACATTTAAGACCATAGGAGCTGATTACCTTTGAAAACCTTATATCCTGCGGGCAACCGTCGTCATAACTCAATGTGACCGCTTTTGCTTTTCCCTCCGGAAAGCGCAAGAATCTATACCTCATGATTATACTCCTCCATGTCCATACAATAAATCAGTGCAGCTCCCAGCCGCAGTCCCCGTGGTAGATCATCTGTCTCGTCATACCACCGTCAATGCAGATATTCTCACCGGTGATGAATCCCGCCTTGTCGGAGGCGAGAAACAGCACCATATCCGCGATATCGCGGGGATTTCCCACTCTGCCGGCGGGATGCTGCGATGCGTCCGGTCCTGAAAATTCCCCGTCACCTGTGTTTATCCATCCGGGAGATACGGAATTCACCCTCACTCTGCCCGCAAGGCTGACGGCAAGCGCGTGCGTAAGCGCATATATTCCGCCCTTTGCCGCAGTATAGCTTTCCGTCTGCGGCTGGCTCATGCGGTCGCGCGAGGATGAAATATTGATAATGGAGGCTCCATCCGAAAAATACGGTTCAAACAGCTTTGAGAGGTAGAACGGAGCCGCAACTCCCACCGACATTGCATACATAAACTCGTCGTACGTGCAATTACCTATCCCGCGCATAACGGGCGGAGCGTTGTTTACAAGAACATCCACTCTTCCCTGCTCGTCGATCACCTTTTTCGCAAAGGCTTCAAGCGTTGCACGATCCCCAATATCTCCTTTGAAATGATCTCCGTCCGAGGTATCGATGACATAGCATTTTGCACCTGCCTCGGCGAATTGACGCGCAATGCAACGTCCGATACCTCCGGCGCCTCCCGTGATAACCGCAACCTTGTCATGAAACATAGGGTACTCCTTACTTCAGAATATTCTCAATTTTTTCAAGCTCCTCCGCGGAAAATGCGGGGGCGTCGACAATTCCCGCATTGTCGACGATCTGGCTGACCTTTGAGGCGCCGATAAGAACACTTGTAATATCTCCGTCGCGCAGTATCCAAGAGAGCGCCATTTGAGAGAGCGTCTGTCCTCTGTCTCGGGCAATCTCATTCAGAGCCTGCACCTTTCCGATATACGCATCCGTTATCGAGCTTTCCTTTAAAAAGCGACCGTCAGTGCGTATACGTGAATCCTCGGGTATGCCGCCGAGATACCTGTCGGTAAGAAGTCCCTGCGCCAGAGGCGAAAAGGTTATAAGTCCTATTCCGTTTGCCGCGGCATAGGATTTGAGCCCGTCGGACTCTATATGACGGTGAAACATGGAATAGCGCACCTGATTGATAATAAACGGGGTGCCGAGTTCCCTGAAAAGCTCCGCAGCGCGTATCGTCTGCTCCCTGTTGTAGTTGGAAATGCCTATATACAGCGCCTTCCCCTGACGGACTATACCGTCGAGCGCACGCACGGTTTCCTCAAGAGGCGTCTCGGGGTCGGGACGGTGATGATAGAAAATATCCACGTAATCAAGCCCCATTCTCCGTAGGCTTTGGTCAAGGCTTGCCACAAGATATTTTTTGCTTCCGTGGTCTCCGTAAGGTCCCTCCCACATATAGTAGCCCGCCTTGGTGGATATGATAAGCTCATCACGGTAAGCACCGAGTCCGTTTTTGAGGATACGTCCGAAGTTTTCTTCAGCCGCTCCCGCAACGGGGCCGTAGTTGTTGGCAAGGTCAAAGTGGGTTATCCCCAGATCGAACGCCGAACGGCACATTTGCTGCATATTGTCAAAAACGGCGTTTGAACCGAAATTGTGCCAGAGTCCGAGAGAGAGCACGGGAAGCTTAAGCCCGCTTGCGCCGCACCTGTTGTATTTCATATTTTCGTATCTGCCGGAATTTGCTATATAACTCATTTTCACCTCCGAGTTGTATGTTGTTTATTTTATTTTTCGTAATCCCCGATACATCATATTTTCAAAGCTCAGAGAGGACCTCAGCCGCATTCGTATCGGGCTTCACTTTTTTCATCACCTTTATTATGACCCCGTTTTCGTCAATAATAAATGTTGTGCGCGATACACCGAAGCCGAGTTTTCCGTAAAGCTTCCTTTCAGTCCACACGCCGTAATCCTTAATGACCTTGAGCTCCGGATCCGAAAGTAGGACAAAAGGAAGTCCGTGCTTTTCGGCAAACCCCGCATGAGATTTAACTCCGTCCTTGCTTATTCCTATGACCTCTGCACCCTTATCGCGAAACTGTCCGTAAAGTCCCGCAAATGCGCACGCCTGACGCGTACAGCCCGGGGTATTATCCTTCGGATAAAAATACAAAACCACTTTCTTGCCTCGGAAATCCGCGAGGGATACGACCCTTCCGTCCTTATCGGACAGTGTAAAATCCGGGGCTTTCATTCCTGCTTCCAACATAATTTTATCATCTCCTTTTTTAAGTTACCTTGCCACTGTTATTATTTTCTTTTTCGCATTAATTTATCTTTTTAACTTGGCTCTTGTCGCTCTTCGCCGCAGTGCAAACACATGCAACCCACAGAAGAGTTGAAAGCACAAGGAAAATGAGGACGAACAGATTCGGAGACTCACTCCAACGCAGAATTATACCGGGAATATTCCCGCAGAGGGATACCGCAGGGATGATCGGTGTGAGCATATGCGAGGTCTGCCCGTCGGACATTACAAGATACAAAAGCCGCGTAAAAGCGAGCACAAGGACAAAAGAGGTCACGCACTCAACAATATGAAACAAACCGACTTGCGGAATGTTCACGGCGCGGTACACTACGGGAACTGCCATGGAAAATGCGACGATATACGCAAGAGTCAGCCAACGCAGAAACGGACGCTCCGGATTATTTATGTTACGCAGGGCGGTTTTCGCCGCCAGCGCAAGCACAAGCGCGCCGTACGCGACGAACTGCACAGGAGCGACTGTATATTCGGTATGTACCATGCCCGAAAAAAGTATTACGCCTGCGGCAACGGTTACGAGCAGAGTAACCGTATGTGCGCAATACGCGCGGCGTTTTACAAGCATATAGACCGCGAGCGACGCAAGCAAAACCGCCCCTGCGATTACCGACACAAGCGCAAGGCAGTAAATATACGCACCGAACGCGTCACCGAACGGAGAGAGCGACGTATCGCGGAAAGAACGGACAAGACTTACCGTACGTTCCGCGCCGAGCACTCCGAAATAAACCGCGAAAAGCGGGACGATAGATACAGAAAGAAACTTTTTTATATTTACGCAAGCGTGTTTCATAATAGTCTCCACGCCGCCGCAGGCGGCTCAAATTAATGTTGAAATTGCTCGTATTTGCAATGCAAATCAAAATGGGTCGGGTCCCATTTTGAGAGCAATTTGGGCGTGAAAAAGATGTACTTCACTTAAAGAT
>JBJDZF010000187.1:0-4038 GCA_051867855.1 Eubacteriales bacterium | reverse complement strand
TCCGATGACACTCCGCTCGGCGAGAGAGTCAGATAAGAAACGGGTCGGGGTGTTATGATGAGAATAACCGTTGCGGGATGCGGACGCTGGGGCTCGCTCATTGCCTGGTATCTTGACAGGTGCGGTCATGACGTTACAATGTACGGACGCCGCGATTCCGAAAATATGAAAAAGTTCTTACAAAGCGGCACAAACGGACTGATACAGATGCCCGAAAGTGTTAAGCTCTGCACCGATATCAGCTCCGTCTCGGACGCGGAGGCGGTTATAATCGCCATCGCTTCACAGTCTTTGCGAGCTTTTCTGGCACAGATACGTGCACTCGGAGTCCGTAATAGGATTTTCGTGCTCTGTATGAAGGGAATTGAGCTTGACACTACAAAGCGTCTCTCGGAGATAGCTTCCGAATCCCTTGATCCCTCAAACAGGGTGGCAGTATGGTTGGGCCCGGGGCACGTGCAGGAATTTTATGCCGGTATACCTAATTGTATGGTTATCGACAGCACGGACGACGAGGTCAAGAGATTGCTTGTGAGTGAATTTTCAAGCGATCTTATACGTTTTTATTACGGTCAGGACATGATCGGAAACGAGATAGGCGCGGCATCCAAAAATGTTATCGGCATTGCTGCGGGAATGCTCGACGGGATCGGACTCTCCACGCTCAAGGGAGCGCTGATGTCGCGCGGTACGCGTGAGATAGCAAGACTGATATCTGACATGGGAGGCAACGAGCTTTCCGCTTACGGACTCTGCCACCTCGGAGACTATGAGGCGACGGTGTTTTCGGAATACAGTCACAACAGACGCTTCGGTGAGGCGTTTGTACGCGGCGAAGAGTATGCTGAACTTGCCGAGGGGTATTATACCGCCAAATCCATGCACCAGCTGGCACAGAAATACGGCACACAGCTTCCGATCTGTGAAGCAGTATACCGAATACTGTACGAGGGGGCGGACGTGAGACAGACACTCGATTCTCTCTTCCACAGAAGCATAAAGAATGAATTTGAACGGAGTATCTCGCTTTGAGGCTATTTGATTCCCACTCACATTATTTCGACGCGCGCTTTGAAAATGACGCCGACAGGATACTGACTGAAAATGTATTCGGTACGTCGGTGGGCGCCCTCATCAATGTCGGGACGAACAATGAAAATAATCTTTTGTGTATATCCCAGGCAGCGCGATACGACAAAATGTACTGCGCCGTGGGTATTCACCCCGAGGATGCACAGGAATGTATATTCAGCCCTGAAAAAGAGCTTGTAAGGCTTGCAGACATCATAGGGGACGATAAGAGCAGATCGGATAAAAAGATAGTTGCCATAGGCGAGATCGGATTTGATTTTCACCGTGAAGGGTATGACAGGGCACTTCAGGAGACGTATTTCGGGCTTCAGATGGAGCTTGCACACACTCTGGGACTGCCGGTTATAATTCATGACAGGGAGGCGCACGGGTCGTGCTTCGACATGATAATGAGATATCCCGATGTAAGGGGCGTTTTTCACAGTTACAGCGGCAGCGCCGAGCTGGCGCTTGAGCTTGTCAGACGCGGCTGGTATATTTCTTTTTCGGGCGTACTTACATTTAAAAATGCAAGGAAGGTCAGGGAGGTGGCACAAGCAGTTCCCATGGACAGATTGCTTGCGGAGACCGATTGCCCTTATCTTGCACCGCACCCTCACAGGGGAGAACTTAATCACTCGGGACTTATGGAATATACCGTGCGCGAACTTGCTTCGATCAAGGGTGTAGAGCTTGAGGAGATGGCAAAAATTACTTTTGAAAACGCCGAAACCCTCTTTTCAGTCAATTGTTGAATACCGAATACCGTGTGTGCGGCGCCGTTAAAAAGGCGCCGCCGATTTTTTATAATATAAGGCGAAGTGCAGGGCGGCAGTTTCAGACGCAGGCAAGTTGATTTTACAAGGAGCAGCACGTCTGCCGTTTTTTTAGGACTGACGCTTGCGTTTTGTTGAATGTAAATTCAGGCAAAAAAATGTAATTAAACGTATATAAAGGAAATAAAATGTAAAACAATGCACATTATGCACAAATAAATGCAGATTAATTCTATATTTTGACGTTAAAAAAGTATAATTTTTCTATTGAAAAAAATCGTTGTCTCATGTATAATTAATATATTGGTAATTATTGAGTTGTTCGGTTAGAAAACCGCTTAACTATAAAAATATCTTTCCGCGGCAATTTCGCGGAGAGAAAGGAGGAAAAGCCAATGGCTTCTATTGAAACAAAAAAAATCAGAAATGTGGCGCTGCTCGGTCACGGAGGGTGCGGTAAAACGTCGCTCGCCGAATCGATGTTCTATTTGAGCGGCGTTACCGACCGTCTCGGGAAGGTGAGTGACGGAAATACCGTCAGCGACTTTGACGCGGAGGAAGTTAAGAGAGGATTTTCGATTTCCGCATCCGTCTCCAATTTTATGTGGAAGGATTGTAAGATAAATGTCATTGACACCCCCGGGTATCTCGATTTTGTAGGTGAGGTACTGCAGGCTCTCCGTGTTGCGGACAGCGCTTTGATTACCGTTGACGCAAAGGCGGGCGTTGAGGTGGGTACCGAAATGGCTTGGGACTATGCCACATCCTTCGGTGTTCCGAAAGCCGTGTTTATAAACAAATGCGACGATCCGGATGCCGATTTCGGAAGAGTGTTCAAGGAGCTTCACGACAAGTTCGGAAAATCACTGTGTCCCGTGTTCATGCCCGTCGGTAAGGGTAAGGACGCGGCAATGGCTGACCTTATCGACATGAAAGCATTCACCTACGACGCCAAGGGCGCAAGAGTTGAGGTGGCAATGACGCCCGACTATGAGCTTATGGCGGCTGATTATAAGGAAGTTCTGAACGAATCCATAGCTCAGACCAGTGAGGAATTGCTGAACAAGTATTTCGAGGGAGAGGAAATAACGCGCGATGAAGCGTATGAGGCGCTGCACAACGGTATCATCGACGGCTCTATTGTCCCGGTTTACTGCGGCTCCGCTACAAACCTGTGGGGTGTCCGTGCATTGCTTGACGCAATTCAGGAGTCTTTCCCCAGACATACAGCAAAGAAATTCGAAAAGGACGAAAACGGCGGAGATGTGGCAATAGACGTTACAGGCAATCCCTCGATTTTCGTGTTCAAGACGGTTGCGGATCCTTTCGTCGGAAAAATGTCGTATTTCAAGGTTATGAGCGGAAGTGTCAGAAAAGATATGGTGCTTAAAAACCTCAATACCGGCGAGACGGAAAAAATGGCGCGTATAAATACCCTTCGCGGCAAGGCGCAGACCGAGGTTGACGAGCTTGCCTGCGGGGATATCGGTATGATTGCAAAGCTTGCAGGCACAAATACAAACGATACATTGAGTGCGGAAGGCTCGACCTCATATCGCAAAATCAGGTATCCGAATCCGTATATGTGCCGTGCCATGGTTCCCGTTTCTTCAAATGACGAGAGCAAGATCTCGCAAAGCATAACCAAGATAACCGAGGAAGATCTCACGATCAGATACGAGAACAATGCGGAGACCAAGCAGATGCTCGTTTACGGACTGGGAGACATTCATCTTGCGGTGCTTATGTCAAAGCTTAAGAGCCGTTTCGGTGTGAACATACGCTACGAGGACCCCAAGATCCCTTACAGAGAAAAGATAACAAAGAGGGTAGACGTAGAGGGCAAGCATAAAAAGCAGAACGGCGGTTCCGGTCAGTACGGACACGTCAAGATCAGATTTGCGCCCGGCGAGGAGGAAGGACTGACCTTTACGGTTTCCGTAGTCGGCGGAGCGGTGCCCAAGAACTTCTATCCCGCAGTTGAAAAGGGACTTATAGATTCCATGGCTAAGGGCGCGGCGGGATTCCCGATGGTACAGCTTGCCGCAGACCTGTACGACGGTTCATACCATGACGTGGATTCCGATGAGATCTCATTCAAGACCGCAGCGGCGATAGCTTACAGAAAGTGCCTCGAGCAGGCAGCTCCTGTTCTGCTTGAGCCTGTCGGCGATCTCGATATAACAATTCC
>JBJDZF010000186.1:0-4048 GCA_051867855.1 Eubacteriales bacterium | reverse complement strand
CCGCATCATAACCCCAGGCTTTGATCAGCAAGTCTTCAGAGGAAAGAAAGATATTTTGATTTTGCATTAGCTGCTCTATCAGGCGGTATTCCTGCCTGGGCAACACAAATTCTATACCTTTACAGGACAGAGTGCCTGACTGGATATTCAGCGTCAAATCCCCAAAGGAAAGCAAATCCGGGTGAAACTCCTCCCGCCGCCGCAGCATGGCGCGGACACGTGCCACCAGTTCTCCCATATCAAAGGGCTTTGGAAGGTAGTCGTCCGCACCGGCATCCAGCCCCCGAATGCGGTCATCCACCTGCGTCTTTGCTGTAAGAAGCAGGATCGGCGTTTTGCAGCCGTTTTTCCGCAGGGCAGAGAGAACCTCGATACCGTCCCGCTTGGGCATCATAATGTCCAGAATGATCCCGTCATAATCGCCGGACTGCGCGTAGCCGTATGCGTCTTCGCCGTTATATACAGCATCAACGATATATTTGTGATAAGTCAGAATGTCCACCACCGCCTCAGAAAGCGAGCGTTCATCCTCCGCATAAAGCAGCTTCATAGTCTCCTCCTTTGAAAAGACAATTCCATTTTAACATAATACCATACAAATGTGACGATTCTATGGCTTGCACGTGAAAGAGCAATTTTATTTTTTATTTTCGCACCTGAAGCTTAGATTTGCATAAGAAAAATGAAATGTGATCGTTGCCAAAAAAACAGCAGTGGATGTACCACGAAAAAGAATTATCTTATGTATTCAATATGGATATCTGCTGTGTAGGACTGACTTTCTGATTACGCCATGATTCTCATTGCCACTATCGCCGTGGAGAGCAAGGCTGCTGTGAAAACAAATCGACAGTCAGAGTTGGGGCATCTGATTGGCAGCGCCCCTGTAAGCTATTCGGATAGGATTCTAAGGAAGCTCTGAACAAATCAGCGGCGGCGCTCAGCGGATTTATTCAGAGCTTCCCTAAATGGTGATATGAAAGCAATTAAATTGGAGTATGTTGGAGCGACAACAGGTGAACGAACCTGTGTAGAATAACCAGTAGGTCTCTCATATGCATCAAGACTTTTTCTCTTTATCAAATAAATTAAATTTTGCTTCCGTTCCACGCAGTAACCGTTTAATGTTTCCTGTATGCCGCACAATCATCAGACAGACTCCGGCCAAGCAGAGCCAAACGACTGCCAAGCAGTCGGTGCCGATCAATAGCAGCGTTATTGGGCAAGTCAATGCTGCAATCATTACAGATAGAGACATATACTTTGTGCCAAATAACAGAAGCAGCATTACAATCAGAGCCACAAGTCCTGCACGCCAGTCGATGAACCATATCGTGGCTGCACCGACAAGGAACCCCTTTCCGCCTTTGAAATGATACCAAACCGGAAAGGAATGCCCAATCATGGCAAAAAGCCCTGTGAATGCAGCGCCAAGCTGATACGATCCCGTATATTTATTGAAAATCGGGCAGAAAATCAGGCAAAGCAGCACACCCTTGAAAATATCGAGGAAGAAAACAAGCCATGCGTATCTGCCTCCGAAAACCCGTTTGAAATTCGTAAAGCCGGGATTGCCGCTGCCGAGCGTGCGAATATCACAGTGATAAACAAGTTTTGAAAGTATGATCGCCGGGTTGATGCTTCCAAAGAGATACGCTGAAAGAGCGCATAGAATATACAAATAGGGCGACGTCATGATTTTGCTCTCCTTTTTTCTTCCAACATTGCAAGCAGACTTCTCATTCGGATGGTTACTGCTCCCATATTAGATATTTCATCGATTTTTATCTGCGTGTAGTCACGCCCATGCTCTTCCAAAATTGATCGTACCTCATCTGTAGTAATCGCATCAACACCACAACCAAAGGATACCAGTTGAACAAGATGCATATCTTCTGTTATATCTGTCTCCGCAATATATTTTGCGGCAGAATACATGCGTGCGTGATATGTCCACTGATTGCGGACGCCGGTTTCAAACGGAGCGATGATCCCGCTGATTGCATCTTCAGTTATTACAACACTGCCAAGCTCGCATAGGAGTTTATCAATACCATGATTGACTTCAGGATCAAGATGGTATGGACGACCACACAAAACAATTACGGGCATGTTGTTCTCTTTCGCCTTTGCTACATACTCAGCGGCTTGCTCACGCACTGCTTTTCTGTAGCTGTCATATTCTATAAAAGCAGCCGCAGACGCATTGTGAATCTCTCTTGTGCTGAATTTATGGAAATATCGCTGCAGAATATCTGCAATACGCCTTTCAAACTGTTTCTTGTCGGAAATACTGATAAAATCGCAGATGAACGGTATTTCCGCAAGCGAAGGCATATTCATTTTCAGCACTTGCGGGTAATAGGCTACAACAGGGCAATTATAGTGATCCACGCCCAGCTTCTCGTCTATGTTATAACTCATATCCGGATAGAATATGGCATCCGGCTGCTCTCGGATCAACCACTCAAGATGACCATGCATCAGCTTTGCAGGATAACATATCGTATCTGAGGTAATCGTGTTTTGACCTTTAACATATAGTTCCCGATCGGAGTCGGGCGAAACAATTATGTTAAAACCGAGTTCTGAAAAGAATGTATGCCAAAACGGCAGCAAATCGAAAAAATTCAATCCCATCGGAAAACCTACCGTTGGCTTTTCCTCATTGATTTCATTTTTTCGGTACTTCTGTAAAAGTTCCTGCTTGTAGCGGTATAGGTTGTATCCCGTATTATTTTCTCTTGCGCGAATCGGCTTGGAGCAGCGGTTTCCCGCAATGAATCTGCCGCCGTTTGAGAAAGAATTGACCGTAAGTTTGCAGGCATTCCGGCATCCGCTGCAGGTGATATTTTTTGAGCTATGCACAAAATTCTGAAGCTCAATGGGAGAAAGCACATGGTGGAGCGCTTTGCTTGTATGTGTTGAAGCATACAGCGCAGCGCCATATGCGCCCATAAGACCGGATAGAGCGGGACGAGTAACCGTATTTCCAATCTCGTTTTCAAATGCGCGAAGGACACAATCGTTCATAAATGTGCCGCCCTGTACAACGATATTTTTTCCAAGCTTTGACGGATCCGCGCAGCGAATCACCTTATAAAGAGCGTTTTTTACAATGCTGATAGATAATCCTGCCGCAATATTCTCGATACTTGCACCGTCTTTTTGAGCCTGCTTGACAGAACTGTTCATGAATACGGTGCAGCGAGAGCCGAGATCCACTGGAGCTTCCGCAAAGAGCCCTTTGTGCGAGAACTCCTCAACCGTCATGCCGAGCGTAGCCGAAAATGCCTGCAAAAACGATCCACAGCCAGAGGAGCAGGCTTCATTTAAATATAAGTTTTCGAGTAAACCGTTCCTGATTTGAAAGCATTTGATGTCCTGTCCACCGATATCGAGGATAAAGTCCACATTGGGTTTAAATTTTTTTGCGGCGGTATAATGTGCGACCGTTTCCACGATACCGTAGTCAATTCCGAAAGCTTTCTGAATTAACTGTTCTCCGTAACCGGTGACTGCGCTCCCGCAAATCTGAATGCTGGGATAATCACGATACACAGAAAGCAGGTATTCCCGGATCATTCCCACAGGATCACCGTGATTGGCAGCGTAAAGTGGTTTAAATACATTGCCTTCATCATCACAAAGGATCGCTTTAATGGTAGTGGAGCCGGCATCAATTCCAAGATACATCCTGTGATTCGGTTTTGGCAGTTCCGCAATACCCCCTGATGCCACCCTATGGCGATACTTGAAGGCTTCATATTCCATTTCTGAGACAAACAGTGGGGATGTGCTGTTATAATCTGATTTGATATCAGTATGACTTACGAGATGCAACAGATCCCGAACCGAAATAGTTTTTCCGGTTTTGCTGATCCCAGCTCCGTATGCCACATAATATAAGGCGTTTTCAGGACATGTTCCTTTTATGTGCAACGCATTATCAAAGCTATGCCGCAGCTCGGAAAGAAAAAACAACGGTCCTCCGAGATAAAGAACGTTTCCTTTGATCTGTCTCCCTTGCGCCAGTCCGCTGATCGTT
>JBJDZF010000185.1:0-17774 GCA_051867855.1 Eubacteriales bacterium | reverse complement strand
AGAACTTCGGACTTGGATAAGTTATAACAGGTTTGAAAGCTTTTGAAAGGGGTGCTGGGGAAACTTTTCTCGAAAAGTTTCCCCAGCAAAATATAAACCTTGCTCCTACCGTTTAGCTGTAGAAGTTATGACCTCCGATAGTAAACTCATATTTACAGTTTTTTGAGATCCAGTTACTTGTAGCGTATTTCGGATTCATAAAGTAGAGAATATCCTCGGAGAGGGAATATCCCTCGAGGCATATTTTAGCCGCGATGATACTTGAGGCAGCAGGTGTCTGGTATATGGTTCCGATGGCTACGGGAGTGAACTGTGTACCGCCCTTTTTGTCAAATATTACACCGTAGACGGTATTGGGATAGTTTTTGTTTTTCACTCTGTTAAGCACGACGTTACCGACTGCTATCTGTCCCTTGAGCGGCTCGCCCCTTGACTCGGCGCTTATGATGCGAGAGAGCCAGTACAGGTCGTTTTGGTTATAGAAGCTGTCTGCCGAGGCGAGCGTCTGTCCGTTTTGGGTAAGATTCACTGCTCTTGTGGCGTTGTTCCATTCAACATCAACTCCGAGCGCCTTGGCTATCGGACGAATGGGCACGCAGATGCGGTCGCTTATTATTCTTATCGGTTCGACCGTATAGAGGCAGCGGCCGTTAGCATATATGTAAAGGTCATTGTTTGTAAGCGTCACCTTGGTAGAGCCTTTGACGACAGTAGCCGTTTTTGTGGCGTCGTTCCAGGATACCGTGCAATTTCCGACGAGATCGCAGAAAGCCTTGAGCGATACATATGTAGTGGAATTGATGATAGCCGACTGTCTCTCCAAAACCTGCTTCCCGTCCATAAGGACTGTCACCGGCGCGGATCCTTTCGGAAATGTCACGGTAATTTCCGACGCCGCCGACGTTCCGATTACCGCAAGTGGCATAAGCATTGCGGTGCACATCAGCAGTGCGATTATTCCGGTTATTTTTCTGTTCAAAAGTGTACCTCCTTTTTATGTAATGGTCCTCGAAGCCCCTGCCTCCGTCGGAGCTCCGTGGTTATATTATACCGCAAGAGGAGTGAGGGGGCAAGGAACAAGTTATTCCATAACTTCTTTCTTTTGGGAGTTAAGGACAATATTTGATGTAAGTACCGGTTGATTTCACGGTGAAAATGTGTCAAAAACCCTTTATTTACGCTGAAAAACGGGTATGTGAGGGCATTGTGAAGATTACCGCATATTACCTGAAATTCAACATTAATAAAAAATCGGCGCTCTATGGTCAAAGGCTGTCACTGGCGAAAAGATGTCAGCAGTGCCAAGCCCGGACGCGGTAGAATATATACGCAGGCGGCGGAAAGGAAGAATGATGACATGGGAGATCGTTCTCGGTATATTTGCGCTTGTTTCAGCGTTTATCGCGGTACTGAACATCGTGGTAAGGGTAAACAGGACGCTGTGCTCACTTGAGATCGTCGTGAAGCAGATCAAGGAATGTATCGAGAAGCAATCGGAAAAAAACAGCGTATTTTTCAGCAGACTTTCGGAGCATGATATCAGGCTTAACCGGCTCGAGGATGCGCTCGGGAGCAGAAAAGACAGTGAAGGGAGGGGAAAATAAATGAGCAACGACTTAAAGAAAAAGCTTTCAAGCAGGAAATTCTGGGCGGCGCTTTCGGGCTTTGTATGTGCGACAGCACTTGCATTCGGAGTCGCGGACAGCGCGGTTTCACAGGCGGCGGCAGTCATTTCCGCAGCGGGCGTGCTTGCGGCTTATATTCTCGGAGAGGCGCATATAGACGCCGGAAAGTAAAACAGAACGGGACAGATTTGCGGAGGCGTGAATGTAAAAAACATTCACGCCTCCGCAATATGTTAAAGCATGGGAGAAGCACGTTTTTATGCGCTGATGCATCATCCCGGGTTTATTTTTTCGCACCGCACGTGTTTTCAGCTACATCGGGAGAGATGCCACAGGAGGCTTTTTTCTGTCGTGCTTCAGGCGGTAATCGCTGGGAGTTATTCCCATCTGCTTCTGAAAGGCTCGATTGAAGGTCCGCAGAGTATTAAAGCCTACGATTTCGCTGATCTCGGTTATGGATTTGTCGGTCTTGAGCAGATATTTGCAGGCGTTGGATACTCTCAACGAATTCACGTAATCGTTGAATCCGATGTTAAGCTTATTGCTTATGACGTGAGAAATATAATATTTGCTCAAATGGAGCTCTTTTTCAAGGGTGTCGAGCGACAGATCTCGGTCAAAATTGTTCATACAGTAATTCATAATAGTGCCGAGCACGTGTATTTCCCTTGATTTGAAGTCTTTGAGATCGATCTTGCCGAACAGCTTCCCGAAAAACGCCAGAAGGTATCCGCGAAGCACAACGTCGCGGTACGCCTCGTCGGAACGGTACGCGTCGGATATTTTGAACATAAGTTCCCGAAGCTCCTTGTCGTTTGCCGCACCGGGGATTTTATTCGAAACGGGAAGGCTGGAGGTGAATATTCCGGAAAATTCCGATATTATTTCGGGATTTACGATCAGGAGTATGTATTTTTCTCTCTCAAGCGTCTCATATCTGTGCACCTGATTCGGGAAAATCACAAACGCGTCTCCGGCTTCGACCTCAAAGGTGTCGGTATCAACGGAAATTCTCGTTTTTCCCTCAAAGAGTATAGCAAGCTCGACGTGAAAATGCAAATGAGGTACTATGCCGAGCGTGTTTCCCGAAAATCTTGTGTCCCGGCAGTAAAAATCATATTTGAGATTCTGATAATAAAAATTCATAAATCGACCTCCCTCCTGCAAAACGGCGAATTTTACATTGTGCCGAAGTTCGGAAAAATAAGATACAACCCTGTGCCGGTTCTATTTTACCACAATATTTGTCTTTTGGCAACAGTCAAAGAGGCATTATTTTTCTCTATTGTTCATAAAGTTAAAGAAGAAACTGAATTTCCGGGGGATAATATGGAAATAATAAAACTGCTCGCATTGGTTTTGGGGGCCGCGCTTATGTTGAGCGCCTGCTCGGCATATGACTATGACGCGCTGTCGTATCAGGAAGGTGAGATCAGAGCGGAGATCTGCTGGAGAGTGGGGGAGGTAAGGATGGGAGCCGAGATACACATATCCGCGCCGAAGCAGACAGAGAGCGGCGATGACGGCGACGGTATGAGAGCCGAATCGCGTGACGTGAGTCTTACCTTCAATTATCCGGATTCACTGGGGGGAATTTCGGTGAGTCGCGTCGACGGAAAGGTAACGGCAAGCCTCGGAGAGGTGATCATTGACGATCCGGAAATCTCCGGTTGGCTTGAAATAGAGAACTTTTTTAATATTGAAGCCGAAGTAAAGGACACGTATGTTACGGAAATAGACGGTACGAAGGTCAATTACATAGAGGCGGTAAGTGGCGATGAGCGGACTTACGGAATATACCTCATACCCGATACGGGGCATCCGCGGCGAATTTGCGGAAGAATCAGGGGTATGGAGACCGTGATGGACGTTATCTGGTTCGAGGCGTCGGGCGAGTAGAGATCGACGTGCGACAAAGCCGGAGTATGTTTTCGGTTTGCAAAAGGCTGTCCGTAATGCTTGCGGTTTTGCACCTTACCGCCGTATCCCGCATGAAAGGAGACTTTCGTCCGGCGAAAGTCACGGTTACATTTATGAAGATACTGATGCTTGCGGCGTCCCTGCGTCCGGGCGGAGCGGAAACTCACATATTCGAGCTTGCCTGTGCGCTTAAGGGCAGAGGGCATGATGTGAGCGTTGTTTCGGGTGGCGGGGCACTTTCGGAAAGTCTGGCGCAAAAGGGGATCAGACATATAAAGATGAGATTTTCCACCAAAAACCCCGCAGGGCTTATAATATCATATTTCAGACTTCGGGCACTTATAAAAAGAGAAAATTACGATATCGTGCACAGTCATACGCGGATAACGTCGTTTATCTGCCGCTTTGCGGTACGGAGAAGAGAGACCCGATTTGTAACTACGGTACACGCCAGATTCCGCACGGGACCGCTTTTGCGTCTGCTTTCATTCTGGGGGGACTCTACCGTAGCGGTAAGCGAGGATCTGCGCCAATATCTGTCCTCAAACTACGGTCTTTGCGCGGACAATATCACAGTTATACCGAATGGAATAGATACGGTGCGTTTTTTGCCGCAGCAAAAGCGCCATGAGTGCGGACATATAGTGTTCGTCAGCCGAATGGACCCCGACTGCTCTCTCTGTGCGGAGCTGCTCTGCAGGATAACTCCGCGCCTTGTCAACAGATTTCCCGGCGTTCGGATCACCCTTGCGGGAGGAGGGAAGAGCTTCGGGAAAATATCACGTATGGCAGCGCGTGCAAATGAGATCGTCGGATATGAGTGCGTAAGTACGCCCGGATTTGTCGGAAATGTCCCGGAGCTGCTGTGCGATGCCGACGTATTTGTTGGAGTCTCGAGAGCGGCACTTGAGGCAATGGCGTGCGGTATACCTGTGGTGCTTGCCGGAAACGAGGGATTTATGGGTGTCGCCGACGCGTCTGTAATGGGGGCGGCGGAAAATACGAATTTCTGCTGTCGCGGAAGCAGACTGCCTGACAGCGGTGTGTTGATGGACAGCCTCGAGACGCTGTTTGAAATGAGTATGCGAGAGAGAGAGGAGCTCGGCGGATATCTGCGCGATTATGTTTGCCGCAATAACAGCATAATGGCGGTGGCGGAGAAGACCGAACGGTTTTATCTTTCCGTCCCGCACCGTCATAAAGCGGCGCGGGGGGATATAGTGTTTCTCGGCTACTACGGCTTCGGAAACATCGGTGACGATGCCGTTCTGGGTGCGGCACTGAAAAGAGCCGGTACGCTTTATGAGGGCAAAAACCTTTCGGTGATAACGCACAGCCCGTCAAAAACGGCTCTGAAATACGGGGTGAGGTGCGTGCGTCGGGAAAATATAGCTGCCTCTCACAGAGAAATAAAGAGAGCACAGACGCTGGTGCTCGGAGGGGGCTCGATATTGCAGAACGTCACAAGTACACGCTCGCTTTTGTGGTATGCCTCGTTTTTGAAATACGCGTACTCACACGGCGTGAGAAGCGAGATGTGGGGCAACGGTCTGGGGCCGTTCAGGGGCAGATTCGCAAAGCGTATCGCCGCCCGCACGCTCTCGCATTGCGGTCGTATCGGTCTGCGCGACGAGATGTCGGTGGAAACGGCGATGAAACTCGGTGTACCGAGAGGGAATATAACACTCGAGGACGATCTGGCTTTATATACCCCCGCCTGTTCGGACAAGCGTACCGAATTTATACTCTCGGGACTCGGGCTGTCGGGAAAGAGATTCTTTCTCGCGGCACTCGGAGGCGGTACGCGACGCGCGGAGCGAAAGCGGGTGTACGAGATCTGCCGACAGCTTCGTGAGCAGTCTCACCTTTATCCTCTTTTTGTCGTTATGCACGGCGCGGAAGATAAGAGAATATCGGAAAGATCGGCAAAAAAATGCGGCGGAAAATCCGTTGCGGGGCTTACGCCGTCGGAATTGTTGGGGATTGCAAGGCGGGCAGAGTGTGCGCTCGGCAACCGCTATCATATGAGTCTCTTTGCACACATGGCGGGCATTCCGTGCAGGACGTTCGGAGGCGGGCGGGATCCTAAACTGCTTTCCGCTTCGCTCTGGGATGACGGAATGTTTTTTGCGGGAGAGTAATAATATCGGCATTCGCTCTTTACAATCGGGGAAAAATAATATATAATATACCGTGAACGGTATAAAAAGTAAAGGAGTGGATGCTATGTTTTACTCTGAAGATGAAGTTATAGAATTCGTAAACGAAAATGACGTTAAGTTTGTCAAGCTGTCTTTCTGTGATGCTTACGGCAAGCTGAAAAATATATCAATACCCGCCTCGAGACTGCGCGATGCATTTGAGTGCGGTGTTTGCTTTGACGCTTCCTCGGTGGAGGGCTTCGGCAGCGGGGAATATGCGGATATATTCCTTTATCCCGCGCCTGACACACTGAAGCTCCTGCCGTGGAGACCCTCGCACGGTCGGGTCGCGCGCCTGATGTGCGATATAAGGCAGGCGGACGGGAGTACTTTCGAGCTTGATTTCAGACAGCTTTTGCGTATGACGGAGGCGCGCCTGCGGGAGGCAGGTGTTTTCCTCAATATAAAGGCGGAGAGCGAATTTTACCTGTTTAAGACCGATGAAAACGGATTCCCGGTCAACATTCCGTGCGACAATGCCGGGTATCTTGACGCATTTCCCGACGATAAGGGAGAGAACGTACGCCGCGATATCTGTCTGACGCTTGAGGAGATGGGGATAACCCCCGAAAGCTCTCACCATGAGGCGGGTCCCGGACAGCATGAAATAGATTTCAGATACGGCTCTCCGCAGCTCTCTGCGGACGATGTGACGACATTCAAGAATGTTGTCGCCTCCGTGGCGGCAAAATACGGCCTGTGGGCATCGTTTGCGCCGAGACCGGTACAGTACAAGCCCGGCAACGGATTTCATATAAATATTTCGGTTTTCGACGAAAATATGCTTCCCGACGCCAAAAGGGGAGAGGCGTTCATGGCGGGAGTGCTTGACCGAATAGGCGAGATCACGGCATTTCTGAATCCCACGGAGGAGTCATATCAGAGGTTCGGAAATTTCCGTTCACCGTCGCATATAGGTTATTCCGAGAAGAGCCACAGCCATCTGATAAGCCTGCCGGCGCTTTCGCGAGAGCGGGGAATGCTCGGGCAGAATTTCAAGCTTCGCTCGCCCGATTCCTCGGCAAATCCTTATCTTGCTTATATGCTCATAATGGAGGCGGGACTTGACGGAGTTGAGCGCGCCCTGACGCTTCCCGAAAATCTGAATGCCGACCTATGCACAACAGGACGCGACGGGATAATATCAACCCTTCCTCCTCTCCCCGCGTCTATCGCGGAGGCTACGGAGACAGCGCGACGGAGTGAATTTGTGCGCAGGGTACTCCCGGGAGGACTTTGCGACCGCATACTCGATATCTATAACTGCTGCAACTGACGACGGTGAAAGTATGAGAGCGGATACAAACCCATTGGGAATGCTGATAGTATCGTCTTCGCAGAAGGCGGCGGGATATATAGAGGAAATGCTCCCCGCCGGATGCTTCAAGCCGATAAAGATCGTCGGCAGCGGAAGTGAGGCGCGGCGACTTCTCATTGACAACAGCTTTGACATCGTGATCATCAACACCCCACTGTGCGACGAATTCGGTCATGAGCTGGCGATCGACATATCCGAAAACGTCGGTACAGGTGTGCTTCTCATGGTAAAAAACGAAATTTACGATGAGATATGCTCCCGCGTGGACGGAACCGGAATTATGGTGAGTGCCCGGCCTGTCGGCAGAACCATGTTTTATCAGACGGTAAATCTTCTGCGGTGTGCGGTCGTGAGCGTCCACCGTCAGACGGAAGAGAAAAAACGTCTTGAGGCAAAGCTTGAGGAGGTACGCATAGTGGCAAGGGCAAAATGCGTGCTGATGGAAAACATGAAGATCGGAGAGGAAGAGGCTCACAGATACATAGAAAAGCAGTCTATGAACAACCGCAAAACCCGACGTGAATTTTCAGAGGATATAATCAGACTGTATAAGTAACAGTGTGTGATAATTTCTTTCGGTACTTGACAGAAAAAATAAATATGTTATAATTGATTTTGGAAACAAAGAGGACATTCATGTGTTTTGAAGTTTTTTCGGATTTGAGAACGCGTCAGAGTGTCGGCAGAAGGGGGGAGCATTGTTGGCTGAAAAAAGTATTTTACGTATAATAACTTCATTGCTTATTGCGGCTGCGATCTCCTGTGCCGCGTTGTGTACATCCTGTGATAAGGATGGTGTCCCCTCGGACAGCTCCGCGAGTACAAACGCCGGCAATAACGTAGGCGGGGAGTCTGCCGATACATCTTCCACTGCGGATTTTGTTGCAACTCTTCCGGAGCCTGTAAGTCAGGCAAATATATTCATGATAAGACTTCCGGACAAATGGAAGAATGAGGACAAGGGAAAGAACTGGAATGTCGGAAAGAGAGTCGAAGCAACGTATTACGTCGACGATATAGTAGATATATTCGACAATCAAAAGTGGATCAGCGATGACAGTTTTGGACCGTCATCGGATTACGATTTCAATATAACAGTCTCCAGAAAGGCATCCTCCCTTGAGGAAAATCTGAAGATCGAGAATAAGCCCGATGAATCGACGACGTCTTCTCAAGGTGGTAAGAATCCCGTCAAGGTGCCGTCCGCAAATCCCGGAGAGTCCTCCTCCGAGTCCTCGGAGACATCCGTCGGCAAGGACGAAAAGTACGAGGTGCAGTATCTTGTAAATGTTCGGGATATGACGGTATATCTGCATATAATAGATTCACCTGCGAACGTGTCCGCAAATTGCAGGCTTGACGATCAGAGCATGAAACAGCTCCGCGTACACCTTGAGTATTATTTTGTCACCTCGGATCAGAGCAAAAGCTGAATAATATTTACGCGGTCTGCCGTGATTTCCTGCGGCAGACCGCGCTTTTATACATACGATGGCAATGAAAGCAAAGGCGGTCAACGCTACCATCAGCGTCGTATTGAGCTTCGTGATTCTTACGTGTATTTGTTTTGCCTGCAGAATTTCGACAAAATTCCGAAAAGTTATTTATTTGTTTTCATATTGTATGTAGACAATACATATTTTTTGTGCTATAATCCTCCGTAGCGTCCGAAGGACGGGAGCAATGGATCGCTCTTGCCGTCCGGTACGTGCGCGCAACGGTTTTAATATTGCGTCCGATACATTATTCGCGGGCTTGCTTTGCGAACGGACGAAAACATACAACGGCGCGGAAAAATCACTTGTCTGAATACAAATGCGAATGGAGGGTGTTATATGGGCTTTGTATCTCTTATTCTTGCGGTTGCGGGTATTGTTACCACAATCGTTCACTACACAAATCACAGCATAGTTCTCGGTATTGTTTCGGCTGTGTTGCTTATCGTATCCTTTATTGCCGGTACGGTTGACATGAAGAAGCAGGAAAAGAACGGCGGTATCAGATCGGATATGTTCAATCCCGGAATGCTCGGGCACGGAATGTCCTCGGTCGTCCTGATCGTATGCGGGATCATGTGCGCTATTGCAAACATCCGCTGACAAGTCTTACGTCCCTTTGCCGTATTGAATGTAGGACAGATTCTGACTATGGGACGGCGTAAAGTGCGGTACATATTCACGCCGGGTATCAGCGTGTTCGGTACGCACCGAGGTCAGGCATACTGAGAAATCTTTTCTTTGTGTTATCAATATATCCGCAACAAAAGGCACCGCAAAGCGATGCCTTTTTATCTGCGTATTATTCCGCTACAGCCAGGCAGCCCTCAATCAGCGTGCCTTTGCATACAGAATATGCGTCGGAAATAATATTGCCTTCGGAAACCGTTCCCCGGTATTTCACCACAACGGCATCCCCGACATTGATATTTGTACATTCGATATATCGCCTTATACGGATATCCTCCGTGAGTACTTTAAATACCGTTCCGTCTTTTCCGTCAAGCTGCAAAACGCTGTCGTCTATGAGAATATAGCCGTCCCCGATCTCGGTGAGTGTTCCGGATACCGTGTATTCATATGGCTCAAACTCCGCTTCGGTTGAGTTTTGCTCTGCATAGCTGATGATCTTCGTCGCAGCCTCTTCTCCTATGAAATAGACGTAAGCGTAGTCGAAGATGTTCGTCCATATATAACCGTCACCGGTAACATAGAACACTCTCTTGTATACGCCCAGAGCCTCCGACGTTGCGGTGAAGCTCAGGTAGCTTCTGTGGCTGCGTTCGAACGAGTCGCTGTCCTCGAACAGCTCCGCATCGCGGCAGCCGGACAGGATCTCCCAGATATACTCATCGTCATTTAACGTGAAGTGCCCCTTCTGATCAAAGCCGTCGTATTTTGTAAATCTGTTGAACTCCAGTGTTTGAGTCAGTCCGTAAGTGTCCGTCAGTTCACCGAAGGTTGCGGGCTTTTCGGCACCATCACGAATATACACATAGAACTCTCCATCCATTCCCACTGCCACAAGCCGTTCAACCGATACACCGCCGATACTGCGTAACTCAAAGGTTTCGGTGTGCTTTTTCTGCTCGTAGGTGTCATAACCTTCTGCCTTGCATGTTCCGAGCACGTCTTTGAGCATACCCTCGCCGATCGCAGAGCCTCTTGAGACGTACTTCTTGCCGTTGAATGTGACAGAGGGGTACTTTTCGTAGACTGTTTTATACTCCCATGGCCACTCCACATCTAATTCCGTACCCTGTATAATTATTTCTTTATGCTTGGAATCATCGCTTAACATGGGAATGACCGTAATTCCCGCAAGTACGATGATCGCAAGACTGGCGGCGAGAGCTACCCACCTTGTACGGAGTTTTTTTCTCGGCTTTGCGCTCATTTCGGCGCTCTCAATGAGTTCTTCATCAATATGCCCGACGGCATTTACAATTTTCGGTGTTTTCATATTTCAACCCCCTCCCGAGTCAAGTAATCTTTCAGTTTGTTACGGGTGCGAAACAACATATTTTTTACCCTGCTTTCGGTGAAGGAAAAGCGCTTTGAGATTTCCCCGACGGAATCGAAAAAGAAATATCTGCGGATAAAGACATTTCTTATCTCCTCTTTTTGACCTCTGAGAAATTCGCCTATCAGTTTTCCCAACTCCTCATCACTCATATCCGTTGTGATCCGGTCGTCCGGCAGTACCTCTTCCAATTCGTCAAGAGATACAAGAACGGTCTGAGAACGCTTCTCGCGTCTTATATACTCCAGCCTTTTCAGGGACAGGTTCCTTGTGATCCTGCAGACGAATGCCATAAAATAGGTCGGTCTTGTCGGAGGGATCGCATTCCACACCCCCATATAGGTGTCGTTGACGCACTCCTCGGAATCCTCATTGTTGTTCAGAATGTTATACGCGATTTTATGGCACAGCCTGCCGTATTTGATATCCGTTTCTCTGATTGCCGACTCATTCCTGTCAAAGTAGAGTTCTATGATCTCCGAATCATCCATGTTGTTCGCCTCCTTTGCCATATCTAAAAGCGCTTTCACCCATTAAGTACGTTTTTTTTGCTTTCGGTCTCAAAATATATAAAATTTTCTTCATCAGGTTAAAAACGGCGGCAGGGAGAAATAATCTTCCTGCCGCCGTTGCCTTCAGGCGCAAACCGAGTCGGGATCAATAATCTCCGTTGCTCTTATGTTTTTTGTTTGAGAACAAGGTGACTGTTCGATGGGTCGCCGCTTTGGGTATTATTCCCACTCCACCGTTGCCGGGGGCTTTCCGGTTACATCGTAGAGTACAAGGGAGATGCTGTCGGAAAACCTTTCGGTTATTTCGCGGCAAGCCGCATTGAGTGCCTCAAGCGGGAAATCGCGTCCCGGAAGTGCCGCCTGCGCTGTCATGAAGTCCGAGGTGCAGACTGCGCGTATCGCAACCGAATACCTTCTGCCGCTGTGGCAGGAGATCGGCACGAGAACCGCGAAGCACTGTGCGATCTTCTTTTTGCCCTCGCCGCTCATCAGGTGCCGGGTGGTGATATCGTCAAGCTCGCGCAGGAGCTCTGCGGATTCGTGACAGATGTATGCCGGGTTGCAGACGAGAGGTTCTGCGGGAGCCGTTTCGTTGAGGCAGTACGTAACGCGGTTGATGTAACTTAACTCATTGGGTATCTTCTTCGCCACATCAAATACCGTGTCGGCAGGGAAGTCGGGCAGTCTGTTTCCCGAAGGCTTGCTCTTTGAGAAGAGTACCGCAAGATTCTTGTAGGAGCGGTGGTCACCCTGAACGCCGACGCTTCTGATGGGGGCGACGTCACACGCATAAGTGTCGTCAAGCTCCCGGACAAGTTTTGAGAGTCTGTCGCACTTGTCCGTAAACTCTTCGGAGCTGTCTCTGCCATCCGAGCCGTTACAGATTATGCGTACACCGAGTCCGGGGCCGGGGAAGGGCTGACGCGAGGCTATCGCCTCATCAAGTCCCAACATACGTGCAACCTGTCTTACCTCGTCCTTATGCCAGTCCCAGTTGGTCTCTATCACGTGTCCGCGGTCGCGCAGGGTCCTGATGATACCAACGTCGTTGTGGTGGGTCTTGATCTTCTTGGCATATCCGCTTACGTCGGGGTTTCCGCTCTCGATAAGGTCGGGGCGAAGCGTTCCCTGCGCAAGAAATGCGGTATCAAAATCAAGATTGAGCTTCTTTGCCGCCTCCTCGGTGACAACGAAGAACATATGTCCGATAATGGCTCTCTTCTTCTCCGGTTCGCAGGTCTGCGAGAGGGGCAGATATTCCTCGCCGTCGATGGTAAGCGCGGTGTTGAAAAATTCGTCCTCCGCATTGATACGCTGCATTTGCGTAAGTCCCAGCTCCGCGAGGTTCGCGCATATAAGGTCGCTTTCGTTCTTTCTCATCAGACCGTGGTCGATGTGAATTGCAAACACCTGCTCGGGGCGAAGAGCCCTTACAAGCAGAGCAGCTGTAACCGCGGAATCCACGCCGCCGCTGACGAGTACAACTACCTTGCCGTCCTCGCCGACTCTGCGGCGTATCATGTCGACCGAGGTCTGTATTCTGTCCTCGAGGGCATAGACTTCGACAAGTCCGCATATTTTTCTCACGAAATTCTCAAGCATCTTCACGCCGTTTTCGGTGGGGTCCACCTCCGGGTGGAACTGTACTCCCGCGATCTTCATTTTCTGTGACCATACACCGGCGCAGACATTGCCGGTTTTTGCACAGAGAGCAAACGACGGCGGCATTGAGGTCACTGCGTCTCCGTGGCTCATGAGTACCTTTTGCTTCGGTTCAAGACCGGAAAAGAGGGGGCAGGTATTGTCGACATCTATCTCGATCTGTCCGTATTCGGTTTTTACCTCCGGGGCAACCACGCCGCCGAAATGCTCGACGATAAGCTGCATACCGTAGCAGATACCGAGCATGGGAAGTCCGAGTGAAAAGATATTTTTATCGTATTCGGGCGCGCCCTTCTCCCATACGCTTGCAGGCCCGCCGGAGAGAATTATCGCGTTGTAGCTGCTTATTTTGTCGGCACTCACACCCATGGGAAAAATGTCGGTATACACCCCGAGCTCACGCACCTTGCGGTCTATGACCTTGGTGTACTGACCGCCGCAATCGAGAATAGCCAGTTTTTCCATTATAACCTCCATACCGCCGCAGGCGGTTCAAATTAATATTGAAATTGCTCGTATTGGCAAAGCAGATCAAAATGGTTCGAGTCCCATTTTGAGAGCAATTTGGCCGTGAAAAAGATGCATATCATTTAAAGACAAGCAAAACTTTCACGTTATATCTCCTGTCGATATAATAAACATACGAATATATTTTATCATATAATATCGGAAACGGCAATAGATATTTTCAAAGATATTGCCGAAGTGTGCGCACTTTAATTTGTACAGATTTGCACCTGTTTTAAAAATACGGTTCAAAATCCGATAATTTTTCTCAAAAACGGTTGAATTAGCAATGGCTTACTGCTATAATTTAAACGAAAACACGATAATATGCGAATGTTTCGGGAACGATAATTAAAAAACGGATATTACGGAAGATTTTTAAAAGGTCATGAAGAAGGAAAGATTTTCGATAGAGGGCATGACGTGTGCCGCCTGTCAGGCAAATATCACAAGATGTGTCTCAAGGCTTGAGGGCGTTGAAGATGTGAACGTGAGCCTCTTGAGCAACAGCATGACAGTTTCATACGATGACGGACGGACCGACACGGAAAAGATCGAGAAAGCGGTAGCCGCGATAGGATATCGGGCGCGGAGCGAAGCGGGGACGGGCGTTGCCGACGGTGCAGTGCAAAGCCGCCGTGGATTTTCACAGAGAAGTGCGGCAGAGAGCAAAAGGCTGTTTGCGCGGATGCTCGCCTCGCTTCTGCTCCTTATTCCGCTGATGTATGTTTCAATGGGGCACATGGCGGGGCTTCCATTGCCGCATATTTTCCATTCGACCCAATATGCCGCAGTTTCGGCATTCACTCAATTTCTTTTGACGCTGCCTATAATAATGATCAACGGCAGTTTCTTTAAAAAAGGTTTCGGGGCGCTCTTTAAGCGTGCACCGAATATGGATTCGCTCGTTGCGATAGGCTCATCTGCGGCACTCCTTTACGGAATATTTGCTCTGTACGGTATAATGTACGGTACAGGGAGCGGGAATGTTGAACTTGTCGAGCGCTATTCGCATCAGCTTTATTTCGAGTCGGCGGCGATGATACTTGCCCTTGTTACACTCGGAAAATTTTTTGAAGCGAGGTCAAAGTCAAAAACCTCCGATGCGCTCGCAAAGCTTGCGGAGCTGGCGCCGAAAACGGCGAACGTAATACGCGGCGGCATAGAGGTAAGCGTTCCTGCGGAGTCCCTTGCGGTGGGAGATATTGTGGTCATACGCCCCGGTGACATAATTCCGGCGGACGGAGAGCTGACCGAGGGCTTCGGATTTGTGGATCAGTCGGCAGTCACGGGAGAGAGCGTACCGGTCGAAAAAAGGGCAGGGGACGCTGTGGTGTGCGCGACGGTAAATAAAAACGGCTCCTTCAGATTCCGCGCCTCGAAGGTTGGAGAGGACACCACGCTCTCACAGATAATACGTCTTGTTGACGAAGCGGGAAATTCCAAAGCGCCCATAGCTCGGCTTGCTGATAAGGTGAGCGGGGTGTTTGTGCCGGTCGTCATGGGAATTGCCTTGATTTGCGGCGCCGTATGGCTGATTGCGGGACAGAGCTTTGAGTTCGCGCTTTCCCGCGCGATATCCGTGCTCGTCATTTCCTGCCCATGCGCACTCGGACTCGCAACACCCGTAGCCGTGATGGTGGGGACGGGAAAAGCGGCGGAATCGGGGATCCTCATAAAATCCGCCGCGTCGCTTGAGCGGCTTCATTCGGTGAGGACCGTGGTCCTCGACAAAACGGGGACCGTCACGACGGGAAGCCCTGAGGTCACCGATGTTATTGTATTTGAAAAAGAAATTGACACGGACGGCTTTATTGCCGCCGCCGCGGCACTTGAGAGCGGCAGCGGGCATCCTTTGGCACTTGCTGTGACCGAGTATGCACGGCGGCGCGGTCTTGCTTTGCCGAAGGTGACGGAATTTACCTCGCAGTCGGGTCTCGGCGTTCGCGCCAAAGTCGACGGCGCGGATTGGATCGCGGGAAACCGCCGATTTGCCGAGAGTAACGGAACAGTAATTTCCGATGCTGTATCGGAGTGCCTCGATAAACTTGCGGGAGAGGGCAAAACTCCGATGCTGTTTATCAGAAACGGCAGGCTCTCTGGCATTATAGCCGCCGCAGATGCGGTGCGGTCGGAAAGCCGGTCTGCCGTTGCAAGGCTTCACGGTATGGGGATACGGGTCATTATTCTGACCGGAGATAATGCAGTGACGGCGGAAGCCGTAAGGAAGGCGGTAGGCGCCGACACCGTGATATCCGATGTTATGCCCGCGGGAAAGGAAGAGGTCATACGGACCATGCGAGAGCGCGGCGAGGTCGTGGCTATGGTCGGAGACGGAATCAACGATGCGCCTGCGCTTGCGGGCGCAGATGTGGGGATAGCGATAGGCGCCGGGACGGATATTGCCATAGATTCAGCGGATATCGTACTCATGAAAAGCTCGCTCGAGGACGTGGTCACTGCGATAAAGTTGAGCCGCAGTACGGTGAAAAATATAAAGATGAATCTTTTCTGGGCGTTTTTCTACAACACGCTTGGTATACCGGTGGCGGCAGGGGTACTATACCCGGCTTTCGGAATCACGCTGAATCCGATGATAGGCGCGGCGGCGATGAGCTTAAGCTCTGTGTGCGTTGTGGCAAACGCCCTGCGGCTGCGGTTCTTCAAGGATAAAGGGCGCGTCCGTGCGGCTCAGGTTTCCGATACTGTCAGCACAGGCGGGGCAATTTATAACGGCGATAATAATGAAAATAAGGGAGATGAGATCATCATGAAGAAAGAACTGATTGTCACAGGTATGTCGTGCCAACATTGCGTCGCGCACGTCAAAGCGGCGCTTGAGGCACTTGACGGCGTTAAAAGCGCGAAGGTTGACCTTGAGAGCGGTATTGCCGAGGTTACGGTAAAGTCCGGAGTAAGCGACGCGGAGCTGACGGGAGCCGTCGACGCTGCTGGATACAAAGCCGAGATGAAGAACTGAATCGATAAACCGAGGGAGCCTTCTTACATAGGCTCCCTAAAGTTTTAAATTAACATATCTTGAAAAAAATCATATATATGTAATTTTATTTCGGATAATGCGGTGGGACATATCAATAATGTAATGCCGCTATGCAATTTAAACATTTTACGATATGTGAAATTTGTGATATCATATGTATGACGATTCAGTATTAATTGATAATAAATTAAATCCTAAAAGGAGAAACAGTCATGATGAGATTTACGTTACCGCGTGACTTGTATCACGGCAAGGGCGCACTTGAAGCGCTGAAAAGTTTTGAGGGCAAGAGGGCAGTTGTCTGCGTCGGCGGCGGCTCAATGAAGAGATTCGGATTTTTGGACAGAACCGTCGGATATCTGAAGGAAGCCGGAATGGAAGTCGATATTATCGAAGGGATCGAACCGGACCCCTCCGTCGAAACGGTTATGAAGGGCGCACAGAGAATGCTTGAGTTCAAGCCCGATTGGATAGTGGCTCTCGGCGGCGGCTCGCCTATCGACGCCGCAAAGGCAATGTGGATCAAGTATGAGTACCCGGAGATTACATTTGAGGATATGTGTAAGGTATTCGGTATTCCGAAGCTGAGAAGAAAGGCGCACTTCTGCGCAATCTCCTCTACCTCCGGAACCGCAACCGAAGTGACCGCGTTCTCTATCATTACCGATTATCAGAAGGGCATCAAGTACCCGATAGCAGATTTCGAGATCACCCCCGATGTTGCGATAGTTGACCCCGATCTGGCTGAAACCATGCCCAAGAAGCTTGTGGCTCACACGGGTATGGACGCTATGACTCACGCAATCGAGGCGTATGTGTCCACCGCAAACAGCGACTACACAGACCCGCTCGCTCTCCATGCAATGAGCATGATAAAGGATAATCTCGTAAAGTCGTATAACGGCGACATGGAGTGTCGCGACTCTATGCACAATGCACAGTGCCTTGCGGGTATGGCGTTCTCCAACGCACTGCTCGGTATCGTTCACTCGATGGCACATAAGACGGGTGCAGCGTTTGCGGACTACGGAGCTCACATTATCCACGGTGCGGCAAACGCCATGTATCTGCCCAAGGTTATTGCTTTCAACGCGAAGGACAAGACTGCGGCGGCACGTTATGCTTATATTGCCGATTTCCTCGGACTCGGCGGAACGACCGAAAAAGAGAAGATCGGGAAGCTTATAGCTTTCCTCAGAGGTATGAACGACGAGCTGAATATTCCTCATTCTATCGGTACATACGGCGTTGACAGCTATCCCTGCGAAAAGGGATTTGTTCCGGAGAATGTCTTCCTCGAGAGACTTCCCGAGATCGCAAAGAACGCAATACTCGACGCCTGCACCGGCTCCAACCCGCGAAAGATCTCGCAGGAGGAAATGGAAAAGCTGCTCAAGTGCTGCTATTACGACACGGAAGTCGATTTTTAAGGGTGTTTGGTATTTATATTATGCGGGGGAAACTTTTCTCGAAAAGTTTCCCCCGCACCCCTTTCAAAAGCTTTTGACC
>JBJDZF010000184.1:0-4074 GCA_051867855.1 Eubacteriales bacterium | reverse complement strand
GGCACAGCCACTTTACTTTTTTCAAGGCGTATGTACCGACAGCACCTATAAGAGTGGCAAGGGTTCCAAATACAATATCCTGCCACAGGCATCCGAGAAGAAAATTTGAGAGCAGACAACCCACGGCAACGCCGGGTATCGCGGCGGCGGTGAATGCCGGAAGTACACAGAGCATCTCGGAAAAGCGCACCTGTATCACGTTCGAATCCAGTCCGAACATTCTCGCCAAAAAGGTCAGAACTACATAAAGTGCCGCAATGATGGCGGCACGGCACACAAACAGCGTGCGGCGACGGGTATTGATATTCATTTTTTTGCTCCTTAGTTTTGTTTTAGGTGAGGAGGATCTCGAACTCACCGAACAGATTATATACTTTTGCCGCGCAAATGTCAAGCACAAACTTATAAGTGATTGAAATTTATTGATTTATTACGCATAAAGTGGTATAATATCAACCGTGAATCGGAAAAGGTATACAACGGAGGAATAATTTATCTTGCGCAATCTCTTAAAATATTTCAAGGGCTTCAAAAAAGAGGCATTTATCGCACCGCTGTTTAAAATGCTTGAGGCGATATTCGAGCTGATGATACCTCTTGTCGTATCCGACATAATCGACAACGGAATAGGCAACGCCGATAAGACGAGGATATTTACGGCGGCGGGAATTATGGTGATTCTCGGGATCGTAGGATTTGTATGTGCCGTTACGGCACAGTTTTTTGCCGCAAAAGCGGCAGTCGGATTTGCGAAATCCCTGCGATCCTCGCTGTTTGCCAAAATACAGAGCTTAAGCTATTCACGCTCGGACAGCATCGGAAGTGCAACGCTTATAACGAGAATGACCGGTGATGTAAATACTCTTCAGACGGGCGTAAACCTGTTCCTCAGGCTTTTTATGCGTTCTCCGTTTATCGTATTCGGCGCAATGATAATGGCGTTCACGATAAATACAAGACTCGCGCTCATCTTTACCGTTACCATACCGCTGCTCGCCGTTATCGTTTTCGGGCTTATGCTCGTCTCTATTTCGCTTTTCAAGAAGGTTCAGGCAGGACTTGACAGACTCGTCGGTAAGACAAGATCCAATTATAACGGAACAAGGGTTATACGGGCATTTAACCGTGAAAATGAGGAAATAAAGGAGTTCGGGGAAAAGAATGACCGTCTCACTGCCCTTCAGATGTTTGCGGGCAGAATTTCCGCGCTTATGAATCCGCTTACCTATGTGGTTGTCAATATCGCCATTGTATTGCTCATAAGGTTTGGCGGAATTAAGGTGGACAGCGGCGAAATTACGCAGGGTGAGCTTATCGCGCTGTACAACTATATGTCCCAGATACTTGTGGAGCTCATTAAGCTTGCAAATCTGATAATCACCCTAAACAAAAGTGCCGCCTGCGCCGTAAGGATCAACAGTGTTTTCAATACGGAATCTACGGAGGATGCCGTGCCGGAGCATGAATATTCCGGAAGCGGTGAAGATGTTGCGGTAGAGTTTGACAACGTTTCCTTCGGTTACTCAAAAGACGGCGACAGAGCCGTGTCAGATGTCAGTTTTTCCGTTAAGCGCGGGCAGACCGTAGGTATCATAGGCGGCACCGGCTCCGGCAAAAGCACGCTTATTAATCTTATTCCCGGTTTTTATTATCCAACATCCGGCAGTGTTTTCATAAACGGAAAAAATACCGCGCTGTGGGACAGCGCGGAGCTGCGCTCAAAGGTGGGTATTGTCCCGCAGAGGGCGTCTCTGTTTCGCGGAAGCATCAGAAGCAATCTTGAGTTCGGCAAGGAAAACGCAACCGATACGGAGCTTTGGAGTGCGTTGGAAGCGGCGCAGGCAAAGGATTTTGTCCTTTCCA
Source organism: Eubacteriales bacterium (assembly GCA_051867855.1). Classification (GTDB taxonomy): domain Bacteria; phylum Bacillota; class Clostridia; order Oscillospirales; family CAG-272; genus HGM12713. The sequence goes on along the minus strand of JBJDZF010000184.1, from coordinate 2,211 downwards.
AGGATGGTGGACTTGATGCCGTTGTCGAACAGGGCGGCAGGAATCTCTCGGGGGGACAAAAGCAACGTCTTACCATTGCCCGTGCACTTGTCGCAAAAACAGAAATACTGATTCTCGACGATTCCTCCTCCGCTCTTGATTACGCGACCGAAGCGCGCCTTCGGGATGCCGTCGCATCACTCGACTGGAATCCGACCGTGTTTATCGTATCTCAAAGGGCATCGTCGATAATGGCGGCAGATCTCATAATAGTTTGCGACGACGGAAACATCGTCGGTACGGGAACTCACGAGCAGCTCCTCGGAAATTGCGAGGTTTACAGGGAAATATACGCATCGCAGTTCGGAGGTGAGGACGCATGAAAAAGAACAGAAAAGCAAAGGCGCGCTCGCAGTTTGCCACAATGAAACGAGTCATGCGCTATCTGCGCTCATCCGGAATACTGATCGCCGTGTCACTAATACTTACGCTTGCCGCCGTTGTCCTTACGCTTTATGTACCGATACTGATAGGACGTGCAATCGATCTTGCGGTAGGCGTAGGCAATGTGGACATAGCAGGCATGGGCAGGATATTATTGAGAGTTGCGACAGTCGTCGCGATCACAGCGGTGTTGCAGTGGCTTATCAACATTATAAACAACCGCATCACCTACTACGTTGTGAGAAAAATCAGGCAGGAGGCGTTTGAGAAGCTGCAAAAGCTTCCGATCTCGTTTATCGATTCTCATCAGACGGGCGATATAGTCAGCAGAATAATAACCGACACAGACCAGTTCTCCGACGGTCTGCTGATGGGGCTTACTCAGTTTTTCAACGGCATATTCACGATACTCGGAACATTGCTTTTCATGCTATCGATAAGCCCGTCGATAACAGTCGCCGTGGTTGTAATTACCCCCGCCTCACTTTTGGTCGCCGCGTTCATTGCGAAAAAGACGTATTCCATGTTTAAGCTGCAATCCGAGATCAGAGGGGAGCAGACCTCACTTATCGATGAATCGATAACAGATCACAAGACCGTTGCGGCTTTCTCGAGAGAGCAGAAGATGCAGGAAAGATTCGACGAGGTAAACGAAAGGCTTTCCGACGCATCACTGCGCGCCACCTTCTTCTCGTCGATCACAAACCCCGCCACCCGGTTTTTAAACAGTATCGTCTATATGCTTGTCGCGCTTTTCGGGGCGCTGTCGGTAATAACTCTCGGCGGAGCTTCGATTACAGTCGGACAGTTATCGAGCTTTCTCGCATACGCAAATCAATATACAAAGCCCTTCAACGAAATATCGGGCGTCATAACCGAGCTTCAGAACGCGCTTGCGTGTGCCGCAAGAGTGTTTGAACTTACGGACAGTCCCGAACAGAAGCCTGATCCCGAAACTCCTGCGGTAATCCCGTACCCCACGGGAAATATCCGTTTTGAGAATGTATGCTTTTCATATACCCCGGAAAGACCTCTTATCAGAGATTTCAATCTCACGGTAAAGCCGGGACAGCGTGTTGCGATAGTGGGTCCCACAGGTTGCGGAAAAACCACGCTTATAAATCTTATTATGCGCTACTATGACGTAGATTCGGGACGGATACTGATAGACGGGATCGATACACGTTCCATGCGTCGCAGTGACCTGAGGGCAATGTTCGGTATGGTCTTACAGGACACGTGGATAAGTCAGGGAACGATACGCGATAATATTGCGTTCGGCAGACCGCAGGCGAGCGACGAGGAGATAATAAACGCCGCCAAGGCGGCTCACGCTCACAGCTTTATAAGGAGATTGCCCGAAGGCTATAACACGGTCGTGGGCGAATCAGGAGGTAATCTCTCGCACGGTCAGAGGCAGTTGCTTTGTATAGCGCGTGTTATGCTTGCACTTCCCGATATGCTCATTCTCGATGAGGCGACCTCTTCGATCGATACACGCACGGAAATGAAAATACAGAAAGCGTTCACCGCCATGATGGAGGGCAGGACATCTTTTATCGTGGCGCACAGGCTTTCAACAATAAAGGAAGCAGATATTATACTTGTTATGAAAGACGGAAATATAATAGAAAAGGGAACTCACGGGGAATTGCTCGCGGCGGGAGGATTTTACTGCGAGCTTTATAACAGCCAGTTCCCTCACAGAAACGCCTAAAGTTTACGGCGCACAAGGCATATTAAAGCCCTGTGCGCCGTTCTTTCAGTGTATGAAGATCATTTTCGGAT
>JBJDZF010000183.1:2686-4081 GCA_051867855.1 Eubacteriales bacterium | reverse complement strand
ACGCAGATTAAAATACTGCCTATGTAATATAGCGGTGATTGCTCACGACCGGTCATATAACCTAACCGATCCAATATGAGAAGAACGGCGTTGGCAACTATGGCAAAGGAAGAGAGAATAATGATGATAAGACATTTTTTTGTTTTTCATTGAAATCTCATTTTTTATGTTTAATTATTCAAGAAATTATGATATAATTATTCCATCGGTATTCGCAATGGCGCTATGCGCATCCTTGCATCCGATCTGATAAAAACCGTTGTATACGATACAGTGCAACAGTTGCTGCAAATTTAAAAAAAAACGGAAGGCGGTGATACGTGTGAATATGAATGAGTTCAACTATATGAGTGCCGCTTTGGAACTCTTTGCCGCAACCGTGACGGCAGTCATGCTGGTTGGCTGTTTTCTTGAGAGAAAGCACAGAACGAAAACCGGAAGATTTCTCGTAGGGGTGCTCATTTCCCATACCGCAATGCTACTAGTCGATGCGCCTATCTGGCTTCTCCTTGCAGAGCCGGCACCGGAAAATGTGGTTTGGGTCAAGATACTGTCATTTTTCACGAATGCATTCCTTTGTGCACTCATATCCCTGTATACCTATTGCCTGACCGCATACATATCCGAGAGAAAAAAGATATCATACCGATATGCCAATATCATCACCGCGTTGTGCGGGGTCACGCTGTTGCTTTGGCTGATCAGCACATTCAACGGGATGTATATTTACTACGATGAAACCGGACTCGATCAGACCGGTCCTCTGTATTTATTAAGTCAGGCTTTCAATATCATCCTTCCGGCAATGACGATGGTTCTTGCATTTCGCAACCACGATGCTCTCGGATGGAGGGACACATGGATTATGGTGCTGTATGGGGCAATTCCCGTGCTGAGCATTCCGCTTCAGTTTAATTGGGCGGTCACTCCGGTCTGCCTTGCCACTACCGTTTCGCTTGTGCTTGTATATACATTGATACACGTTGAACAGGAAGCACGTGCGGCAAATATCGAAAAGGAGCTTGCACAAAAGGAGCTCGCCCTATCGGAGAGCAACAACTCTTTGGTGCTCTCGCAGATACAGCCGCATTTTCTGTATAACGCTCTGACCTCGATTTACCGCTTGTGCGACGTAAAACCCGAGGCGGCGAAAGAGGCGGTCAGTAACTTTTCAAAGTATCTGCGCGGAAATCTCGATTCCATCAAGCAAACGAAGATGATCTCGTTTGCCGACGAGCTCAAACACATTCAGGCGTATCTTTCCCTTGAAAAAATACGCTATGACGACTATCTTGACATCAAATACGACGTAAGGGTGACGGAGTTCTTTATCCCGCCGCTGACGGTTCAGCCGCTTGTGGAAAATGCAGTCAATCACGGAATCAGTGATCTTCC
>JBJDZF010000183.1:0-2586 GCA_051867855.1 Eubacteriales bacterium | reverse complement strand
TCGGTGGACTGCGATTATTACGATTTTCTCCGCCACATCCCGTATGCAGTCAATTCCTATCACGGGGAGTATATGATGCAGTATTCTTGGGCGGAGATCACGACTGCGGCACTGCCGCGGCTTGAGTAAAATGCACATGACAGACTTTAGGATCTTTCGGGAGATATTGAATGCTTTTTCGTTATGGCGATTTTTGTGTTGCACTTTTGTTGCGCTTTTACCTGTATAATGTAATGAAGAAGTGTAAAACAACAGCGTGAGGTGAACCTTATGAAAATAGAGAAGCTCGGTTCGGTCTTGCTTGCGATTACAATATTGTTATGTTTGAGTGGGTGCTCCGGGAAACAAGCATACCAGCCGATTGACGATGTGAGCGATCTTGGGGGGCGCACTGTCGGCGTAAATTTAGCGTGGAGCGCCGACTATATGCTGTCGGACAGAGACGATATGACGCTTGTCCGATACAATACGGTTGCAAACCTTGTGATGGCGCTGCGTTACGGGCAGGTCGATGTCATTGCGATGGAACGCCCATTTGCAAACGAGGTCATGAATTGTATGAGCGGCTTGCGAATTGTAGAGCCGGCAACGGCGACCGACGAGCTTGTTGCCTGTGTAAACATTGACAGGACCGATGTGCTTGAGGATTTCAACTCATTTGCTTCGGATTTTTACGGAAGCGAAGCCTACATAGAGCTATATGAACGGCTGAACGGCGATTCATTTGAATATCACAAAGCGGAGCCGACAGGCGGTGAAAAAATTCTGAATGTCGGAATACCGACGGATTGTTATCCGTTTTGCTATATCGATTCGGAGAGCGGAGAATTTGCCGGAAGCGACGTTGAGATCATTACAAGATTTGCAAACGAATACGGCTATTCGCTCAAGCTTACCGGCGGCGTTTTCAGCACCATAGAAATGGGAATAGTAAACGGCGAATTTGATATTGCCATAGGAACATTTTTTGAAAGCTCACGTGTAGATACGGAACTGACCGGTACGGTTTATCTTTCAAAACCGTATATGAAGCATGAGATCGTGTTTATCGAGATAGAAGATCCGGACAACATGAAGGTCCTGGTTCCATTTGATTATTAAAATGAGGTGACAAGATGGCGGATTTTTTTGACGAACTGTATAAGCAAGTTTATGTGACCTTTATCTATGAGAGCAGATGGCGCTTCTTTGTTGACGGCTTCTGGATGACGCTTCTTTTGACTTTTTCATCGTTTATCCTCGGAACGCTTATCGGCATACTGTTTTGCAAGCTCAAAATGTCGGGGGTTCGCTGGGTTCGTGGGGTAACGAAAGTATTTACGTCGCTGCTTATCCAGATCCCCACGCTGGTGCTTCTGATGCTCTTCGTTTATATTATTTTCGGCTCGATCTCGCTTCCCATTGTTATATCGGTCATTATCGGGCTGACTCTGAAAACCGGATGCTATATGGCGGATATCTTCGGGACGGCGGTCGAAACGGTCGCTCCGGGAGAGGTGGAAGCCGCACGGACCCTCGGCATGACGCGGTTTCAGTCGTTTCGGTACATCATTCTGCCGCAGACAGTCAAGACTGCACTCCCGGTTTATAAGAATCAGTTTATCAGCTGCTTGCAGGAAACGTCAGTGGTCGGATATCTTGCCATTATGGACCTGACCCGTGCGTCGGATGTCGTGTCTGCGCGAACCTTTGATGCTCTGTTTGCACTCCTTGCGGTTACTTTGATTTATCTTATTATCGGATGGGTTGTCGGAGCACTTATCAATTCAGCGGATAGAAAGAAGCATCTGGGAGGTGAAACACAATGATTAAGGTAAGAGATCTTTCGAAAAGCTATGACGGAAATCTTGTTTTTAAAAATGTGAATTTAGATATCGAAAAAGGAAGCACTACCGTTATCATCGGAGGCTCCGGATGCGGCAAAAGCACTCTGCTTCGTTGCATCAACCGTTTGGAGACTCCGGATGCGGGCAGCATTGAGATCGACGGAGAGGATATACTCGCACCCGAAGCGAACCTCGATAAGATCCGCCGTAAGCTCGGCATGGTTTATCAGAGCTTCAATCTCTTTTCCCATTTGAATGTAATGGAGAATATGATTCTTGCGCCAATGAAGGTATCCGGTATGTCGCAGCCGGAAGCGATCCGTCAGGCAGAGGAATTGCTTGCCCTTGTAGGACTTGAAAACCGCCGATATCATATGCCGGATCAACTGTCCGGCGGTCAGAAACAGCGTGTGGCTATCGCGCGCGCACTTGCCATGAAGCCCGAGGTCATGCTGTTCGATGAGCCGACAAGCGCGCTTGACCCGACGATGGTGGACGAGGTCGAATCGGTCATTCGGCGGTTGGTGGATACCGGAATGACCAGCATTATCGTCACGCATGAAATGAGGTTCGCCAAAAACATTGCATCGGACGTTATATTTATGGCGGAGCAAGGTATTTATGAACACGGAACGGCAGAAGATGTCATCGGACATCCGTCCAAAGAGCTTACGCGCCGATTCATGTACCGTGCACGGATGTTTGAACGCAACGTGACAAAGGACGATATCGATATCTATGCGCTTTGCAGTGAGATCCG
>JBJDZF010000182.1:0-4097 GCA_051867855.1 Eubacteriales bacterium | reverse complement strand
GCCGATACAGCGCCCGGAACATACAACGCATTTTACAAGATGCAGTCCGAGGAAGTATCGGAAATTTACGCGAAATTCTTCCGCGGTTATTTTGGATGTGATACCGTAGAAGAGGCGGAAAAGACCAATCCCGACGTCAAGTGGCTCCATCCGTTGGCTTGGTTCCGTTGCTGTACGAGCATGCTCAAGGGTACCCGTTGGCCGGCAAAGATGAGAGAAAGAGCGCTCGATCTGCTCAGAAACAAGCTGATTCCGTTTATTGAGGCAAAATGAAAAAGATACTGTTTATAAATTCCTGTGTAAGAAAAGAATCGCGAACATTGGAGCTTGCACGGTGTTTATTGGATCGGCTGGACGGCGATATCCGTGAAATCAATCTGGAACGGGAAAAATTAAAGCCGATTGATGGGCAAAGGCTTGAAAAAAGAGACAGATTGCTTGCGCAAAAGGATTTTTCGGACCAAATGTTTCGGTATGCAAAAGAATTTGCAGCGGCAGATACCATCGTGATTGCCGCGCCGTACTGGGATCTTTCATTTCCGGCACTTTTGAAGACATATTTCGAGCAGATTACAGTATGCGGAATTACATTCCGATATCAAAAGGGCATCCCGCAGGGACTTTGTCGGGCAAAAAAACTGATATATATTACAACTGCGGGCGGAACCATCTATGATAATTTCGGCTTTGATTACATAAAGGCATTGGCGCAGAAACTTTACGGTATTGATGAAGTTCTGTTTTTCAAGGCGGAAAATTTAGATATTGACGGAAGTGACACCAACGGCATTTTACAGGCGGCAAAAAGGGAAATGGAAATTATCTGGGGGTGAAGAATAATTGGGCAAAAAAACAAGGCGATTTGCCGATGACGGATGGGCAATATGGATAGACGGTGATGACAGAAGTACGGTTTACATGAATGAATGGTTAAATCCAAAGGGTAAGAGTTGGGTTGATGTCGGTGTCAGAATTTACGGTGCAAAAGGTGCAAATGAACTCAATATTTATGTTCCGTTCAGAATCAATGATTATGAAATAAAAGATCTGTCCTCGGAATTTGAGGACAGGGACATCATGCGCGGAATTTTCAACACCAACGGAATCATTGATGCGGAGAAAAATGAATATACCTCGGAGCTGAAATATGACGGGCGTACGGTAAGTCTTATCAATCTAAAAAAAGAAATTTTGACGGTGAAGCAGATTGCCTCGGGCAGCACAGTAACAGCGAATCTGAAAAAAATTCAAGATTTTATTACGAGTGACGAGGCGTACGTTATATTCAGAATACCTCATAAGACTTTAGATGAAATTTTTATGCCTAAAAAAGATATCGGCGGCAGTATTGAGCGATTCAAAGAGCTTATTACCAGTCCGACCGTTACGAAAAAATACGGATATTCCATACGTATCAATGAAGCAAGGCTTTTGCCCGTTGAAATAAACAGAATTGAAGTTTTAAATCAACAAAGAATACGTAAGGCGTTGGTCACCATTTCGATCAACGAGGAATACGAGCTGAACGACTCCAATTGTTATCGCATAAGGCGCTTGGAGGAAGATTTATACAAGAACTATGCACCGCAAGGCTATGATTGCTCCGAAGCCATTACTTATCAGTGGGTGGAAGAAAGAGACAAGAATATGAAGGCGCATTACAACTTCTATTTTGATGTCGAACACAGAAAAATCAGCAAAAGCAGTATGTTCTTGTATTTTATAATTGTGTTGCTTACATCCATACTCGGAAGCTCGATATATGATTTGATAAAATATATTGTTTCATTGTTTTAGAGAGGTGAAGAAATATGAATTTGAAAAATAGGCTGATATTAGAGGATTACAGAAAACAACGTGATGCTTTTGTTAAGCTGGGCGATGTAGTTCATAATATGCTGGATGATATAGTTAATGAAGAAGGTATAACGGTGCTTGGAATAGAGCATCGCGTAAAGACGGAAAAAAGTCTTGCGGGAAAGCTGGAGCGCAGCGGCGATTGGTATTCTACCTTCGACGACCTTATGGATATTTTAGGTGCAAGAGTTATCTGCTTTTTCTCAGATGAAATTGACAAAATCGGTAAAAAGGTCGAGAAAGCATTTGTCATCGATTGGGAATATTCATCGGATAAGAGAGCGCTTATCAGAGCAGACAGTTTTGGATACTTGTCACTGCACTATATTTGCTCGTTGCCCTTTGGCGATAAGTGGCCCGATGAAATATGCGGCAAGAGATTTGAAATACAAATCAGAACCACATTGCAACACACCTGGGCGGCTATCAACCACGACTTGGGTTATAAGAGCGAATTCGGCGTACCGAGAAGCGTGGCAAGAGAGTTTTCACGAATAGCCGGTCTGCTTGAGATTGCCGACGAGGAGTTTGTTCGTGCCCGTGACAATATGAAGCGTTATACCGAAGAAACTAGGGAAAAAATTATTAATAACCAAGCGGACGATGTACATATTGATATGATATCTCTCGGCGAATATGTTAAGCAAAATGTCAAAATGCAGGAGCTTATCTCGACGATATCCGAGATAAGCCGTGCAGAAGTCAGTGAGATCGATCCCGAAAGCTATATAGTTCAACTCAGGTTTTTAGGTAAGGAAACACTTGGGGATTTGCAACTGATGCTGGAAGAAAACAGAGAGCTGGCACTCAAATTGGCGAATAAAGCTTTGGCAAATGCAGACTTGGATATCATCTCATCAAGCGTAGGACTGCGCTTCCTTTGCCGTGCAGAGCTGCTCAATAAGAATTATTCTCTCGAAAAAATGACTGAATTTCTAAAACTCTCAATGGGAACTGCGGAAAAGGCAGAGCGTCAGGCAAAGCATTTGCTTCGCACCTATGAAAAAATAAAAGAGGAATGCCCATGACGGATGAGCAAAGTTTTGAAAGAGCCTTGGCATTTGCAAGAGAAAAACACAAGGGGCAGCTCCGAATAGGCGGAGATGAATATATTACACATCCTATTGCGGTTGCAGAGATTGTGAAGCAAAACGGATATGGTATTGAGGTGCAGATTTCCGCACTGTTCCACGATTTGCTTGAGGATACCGACACCAAGGAGAGCGAAATTCTTGCCTATGGAAATGAAAAGATTTTGGAAGCGGTAAAGCTGTTGACAAAGCAAAAGGGATATAATATGGCAGTATACGTTTCGGGTATCAGACAAAACGAAATGGCATTTGCGGTGAAAGCGGCTGACCGATTACATAATTTGCGCTGTGCAGTTGTTGCAAGCCCGGAGTTTAAGCGAAAATATATTTTAGAAAGTGTTGATTGGTATTTGGATTTTTCGCCTGAAATTCCAAAGGCGGTAAAGGCGCTTGCCGAGTCGCTTGAGACGCCGCTTTCAGAGCTTCCGTTTTTATATGAACCAATTGAAACTTGGAAAATTAATTAAATGAAATTTTAAAGGAGATATTTATTATGAACGTCGAAAAGAGAATTGAAAACGAAAATGCGGTAATTGCCGTTACCGGAAGACTTGATACAACAACTGCGCCGGAGCTTGAAAAAGAACTTGACTCAGTTTTGGAGGTTGCAAGGGATTTGACTTTTGATATGACAGGACTTGAGTACATATCATCTGCCGGACTTCGTGTAATTTTAAAGGCACAAAAGGCGATGAACGTGCGTGGCAGTATGAAGCTGACAGGTGTCAACGACAGCATTATGGAAGTGTTTGACATCACGGGCTTTTTGGATATTCTGACGATTGAGTAAGAAGAAATCGTTTTTCGAATTTCAGGTGTAGATGACTTAAAAAGCAATGGAGAATTTCAGATAAAAAAGAACCCCGCGTGGGTTCTTTTTTTAGACTTTTTTCGTAACCCCCAAATAATCCCGTGCCTTTCTTCCATTTTACGAAAGTGGTACAATGAAGGTACCTACTTACAGTATAACATTCCAAGATAGAAGGCACCAAACACTTGGTTATCGGTGGCGCGTATAGTGTAGACAAGCACTACCGTCTTGCTCGTGGTAGCGATCAGACAAGCGTTGATAATAGTACGGAGATTTGGCTGGATAAGATTGATGTTTACGCGCAACTTCGTGCCAATTGGGATCGTTTTTCTGAATAT
>JBJDZF010000181.1:0-4107 GCA_051867855.1 Eubacteriales bacterium | reverse complement strand
CCTGCTTTGACGGCAACTATACCCTTGCGGCGTCCGAACAGCTGAAATACATGGAGCTTATCGGAGCTCTTTTCTGCGAGGTCAACCCTGTACCCGTAAAAACGGCTATGGCACACCTCGGATACTGTTCGGAGGAGATGCGTCTCCCTCTGTGCGAGATGGAGGACGCAAACAAGGCAAAGCTGATTGCCGCAATGGAGGCACTCGGGATCCGGAAAATTTAACAAACGGAAAAGAAAAGTACGGATGGGCGCCGCGGTGCGACGTCATCGGAAAGGTATTCAACACATGACAAATATTATACTTTGCGGATGCGGCGGAAGAATGGGGCGTTCCGTCGTTCAGGCGGTGAAGAATTCGGGGACTGTCGGAATAATAGCCGGGGTCGACATCAACCCGCAGGAATCTGACTCGTCGTGCAATTTTCCCGTATATCAGTCAATAAACGATTTTCCGGGCAAGGCAGACGTTATAGTCGATTTTTCAAACCACGCCGCGCTTCCCGCGCTTGCCGCATACGCAGTCGAAAAAAAGACCCCTCTGGTTATTGCCACAACGGGGCATACCGAACAGGAAACGGAACTTATGCACAAAGCCTCGGAGTCGGTTGCCGTATTTTTTTCGAGAAATATGTCGATAGGAATAAATCTCTTGATCCGTATGTGCCGCGAGGCGTCGGCAGCGCTCGGAGAGGAATTTGACATCGAAATAATTGAGAAGCACCACAATAAAAAGCTCGACGCCCCGAGCGGCACGGCAATGATGATAGCCGAAGCGCTGAAGGATGAACGTGCGTGCGAGACCGAATTCGTATACGACCGTCACGAGGTGCGCCGTCCGAGGGACAGCCGCGAGATAGGAATTCACGCGGTGCGCGGTGGAACGATCGTCGGCGAGCATGAGGTACTGTTTGCCGGAAACAACGAGATCGTGACGCTTTCACACAGCGCTATGTCCCGGGAAATATTCGCAAACGGTGCGATCAGGGCGGCAGAGTTCGTACGGGATAAGAAGAGCGGTTTTTACGGCATGGAGGATCTTCTGCGCGAAAAGAACATAAAATAAATGTTTTAGAGCGGATGGATATGTTTGTTGCGGGGAGGAAACTTCCCCAAAGAAGCTTCCTCCCCGCGCCCCTCTTTCAAGAACTTCGGATTTGGGTATATCATAACCGCTTTGAAAGCTTTTGAAAGGGGTGCGGGGGAAATCTTTTCCTGAAAAGTTTCCCCCGCATAAGCTTATATCATATATTTTTCAGCTTCTGTATCCGCAGCGTCCGCAGGGATTGTTGTTATTGTTATCCGAGGAATAAATTCTTCCGCTGATCGAAGTGGGCTCAACCGAAATTCTCACGCGGTCGTTTCCGTATCTTCCGTTTCCACCGCATCTGCACTCCGGGCGTCTTACGCGTATGCGTCCGTTGACCGTGACACAGTTCATCGAATAATCATCATCCGAGTGGAACCACATGGTAACACAGGTATTGTCAAGATTTCTTCTGCCGCAATCGCCGCAGTCATCGAGAACAAATCCGTCGCCGTCATAACGGCAGCCGTGGACACCGACATACGGATATCCGCCGCCATCGTAGGTCATAACGCAGTATCTTGCACGCTCGAGCATATCGATCATATCACATTGGGACATCTCTTTGTATTCGCAGAAATTCATGTTAATCTCCATGCCGCCACAGGCGGCTCAAATAATTATTGAAATTGCTCGTATTTGCAATGCAAATCAAAATGGGTCGGGTCCCATTTTGAGAGCAATTTGGGCGTGAAAAAGATTTATTTCACTTAAAGGCAAGCAATACTTTCACGTTATCACTTTCTCCTTTTTATTTGCGCGCCCAACAATATGATATTCCGCCGACACGGCACGTGTTACAAAATATTACAAAATTCGACACGTACTTCCCGCATACTGTTGATAACTCGGCAGAAAGTGCGGATAAATATGCTGATTTTACACCTTTTGAAGTTATCTGCGTAATTTTAGGAATATTAAAACATACAAGAGATTAGGTATGCACTCTGTTTTGGAAATATTCTGTTTCCGCTTGCGGAATGCGGCTGTTTAAGCCGCAAAGAATATTTCGGAACGGCGTAAATGAGATTTCAATTTACCGCTGACTTTGCACGCCGTTCGGATCGGTATTTTTTTTTGATATTATTCGTCCGAAAATCCTCATAGATGCTTGACTTTTGAATGTACGGGTGCTATAATGACAAAAAATAATTACTTTCGGAGGAATTATCATGCCAATAGTAGATATGCCACTCGAAAAGCTCCGCACATATACCGGCAGAACTCCCCGCCCTGCGGACTTTGACGAATTCTGGGACAGAGCGCTCGACGAAATAGCCAATATGGACCCAAAACCCGTATTTTCCCCATATGACTTCCCTTCCGTCATCGCCGATTGCTTCGAGCTCAGGTTCACGTCATCCAAGGGTGCGCTTATATACGCTAAATTTCTGAAGCCCAAGAACATCCGCGACAAAGCTCCGGCAGTTATCCATTTTCACGGACTTTCCGGTTCCAGCGACCAATGGAAGAGCCTTATATCATATGCGTCACAGGGCTTTTGCGTTGCGTCTATGGACGTGCGCGGTCAGGGCGGTTTTTCCGAGGATGTAGGAGGTTGTCTGGGCACTACATACTCGACTCCCTTCACGCGCGGACTTGAAGGCTCCCCCGAGGATCTTCTTTACAGGGATGTTTTCATCGACACCGCGGTACTCGCGCACATCGTAATGGATCTCGACTATGTTGACGAGACCCGCATCGGCGTTTTCGGCGGCTCGCAGGGCGGCGGTCTTTCACTCGCCTGCGCGGCACTTGTTCCCGAAATAAAGCTCTGTGCCCCCACATACCCCTATCTTTCCGATTACAAGCGCGTATGGGAAATGGATCTGGCAAAGGGTGCTTACGAGGGAATCAAGTACTACTTCCGTCAGTTCGACCCCATGCATAAAACCGAGGAAGAGATATTCACACAGCTCGGCTACATAGACGTGCAGAATCTCGCTCCCCGTATTCGCGCAAAGGTAATGATGAACACGGGACTTATGGACACGACCTGCCCCCCCTCAACGCAGTTTGCCGCGTACAACAAGATCGCTTCGGAGAAATCCGTGAACATATTCCCGGACTACGGTCACGAGGGAATCAAGGGAGCGGACGATCTCGTATTCAGATTCCTTTCGCAACTTCTGTAATTTAAAAGTTTCCGAAGCTTCGGAGCTAACGGAAGCACCGCATCTTTTTCTGTTTCTATACAAACAGAGCCTGCGGTGCTTTCTCTTGTTTAACGTTTTTGATCAAAGGGTGTAAAACATATGACAAAGAAAATTTTCCCGTGTGAGGCGGCGTACGCTGTCGGACTTATACTCATAGCTCTCGGGGTGGCGCTTATGACGCGCGCCGACCTCGGGCTTTCCATGGTTGTGGCTCCCGCATACATTCTTCATCTTAAGATATCGGAATTTCTCCCCTTTTTCTCCTTCGGCATGGCAGAATATACCCTGCAGGCACTTCTGCTTGCGATTATGGTTATCGTTGTGCGCAAATTCAAGCTCTCATACCTCTTCTCATTTGTAACTGCCGTGATCTATGCATTTATCCTCGACGGGCTTCTTATTGCGGTAGATCTGATTCCCGCCGACGCGATTGCAATACGGATAATTCTGTATGTTTCCGGGGCACTCGTCACGTCTCTCGGCGTGGCGTTCATGTACCGAACCTATATACCGCCGGAGGTATACGAGCTTATTGTCAAGGAGGTCTCATCAAAGTTCGGCATAAAATTAAGCAGATTCAAAACCTGCTATGACTGCACAAGCTGCCTTATAGCCGTCATTCTCTCATTCTGCTTTTTCGGGATGTGGCACTTTGAGGGCGTCAAGCTCGGGACGATCCTCTGCGCGCTGTTCAACGGTAGCATAATAGGACTTTTCGGCAAATTGCTCGACAGAAAATTTGACTTTGTAAGAAAAATCGGCAGAAGCAGACAGGATTCTTGACAGAGTCGGACCGGCTGATATAACGCCATATCCATACGATAAGATACACAAAAAAAACCAAATACATAAAAAAGCATTCACA
>JBJDZF010000180.1:0-4111 GCA_051867855.1 Eubacteriales bacterium | reverse complement strand
ATTGGAGCGAGTGATGGGAATCGAACCCACGCGGCCAGCTTGGAAGGCTGGAATTCTACCATTGAACTACACTCGCAAGACAGCTCTTGAAAACTGCTTTAATATAATACCACATCGTTTCGGCTTTGTCAATAGCAAATTTTTATTTTTTTCGCTTTTTTCGCATTGTTTTTCTTGCCTGTCGGCACGTTATGTGGTAAAATGTATTACGCGAGCCGCCTTGCGGGTCGCGTTACCCCGGTAACGGGCAATAATTCGGAGGAAAAGAGCACATAATGAAAAAGCACCGGACCCTCTCTTATCTTCTTACACCCGACCGTATGTTTGATAAATTCGATGACATCACTCCGGAATTTCTGCATTCGATGGGAATACGCGCGCTTCTTATCGATATAGACAACACGCTTGCGCCCTATGAACAACCGACGCCCGACGACAGGATCATAAGCTGGTTTGACGGACTAAAAAAAGCGGGCATTTCCGCCTCGCTAATATCGAACAATCACCCGCCGAGAGTCGAGCTTTTCAACAGCACTCTGGGACTCCCCGCGTATCCGGACAGCCATAAGCCGAAAAGCGCCACACTGCTGATCGCAATGGAGAAGATGGGTAGCACCGCACAGGACACGGCGGTTATCGGCGACCAGCTCCTTACCGATGCACTCGCGGCACACCTTTTGCGTATGCCCGCGCTGATAGTCCCGCCTATCAAGGACAAGACCACGCCCTTTTTTAAATTCAAAAGATGGCTTGAGAGGCCGTATATCGCAAAATACAAAAGAAAAATTCGCAAGGAAACGGAAGAACAAAAATGAAAGAACAAAAAACAGCAACCTTCGGACCTGGAGGAAACAGCGAATCCTTTTACGCCGAGGGATACAAATCCACGATCTCCGCACCCGCATGGCTCAAAGCGCGTGGGCTTGACGCGTACGAATTTCAGGGCGGAAACGGTTTGAGAGTAAGTGACGAAACGCTGAAAAAAATCGGTGATGCCGCCCGTGAAAACGGGATCCTCATGTCGCTCCACACACCGTATTTTATTTCTCTCTCGGGGACGGAGCCCGAAAAAAGGCTTAAAAGCATAGATTATATAAAGCAATCCCTGCACGCCGCCGAGCTGCTCGGCGCGGACACGATCGTCATACACAGCGGCAGCGCGGCAAAAATCACACGTGATGAGGCAATGGCACTTGCGCGCGACACGCTTGAGAAAAATCTTGCCGAGGTCGGTGACACCGATATCCGCATGGGACTTGAAACCATGGGAAAGCTGAATCAGCTCGGAACTCTCGAGGAGGTCATAGAGCTGTGCAGGATCGATCCGAAATACTGCCCCGTCGTCGATTTCGGGCATCTGAACGCCCGCAATCTCGGAAATTATTTTCCGGACTGCGACAGCTACCGCAGAATATTCGACACGATAGGCAACGCGCTCGGTGACACATATGCAAAAAATCTTCACTGTCATTTTTCAAAAATTGAATTCACAAATGCGGGCGAAAAGAAGCACCTCACCTTTGAGGACTCCGTATTCGGTCCCGACTTCGAACCGCTCGCCGAGGCAATATGCAAAGAGGGCGTAAAACCGCGCATAATATGCGAATCGGCGGGAACAATGGCAGAGGACGCCGCGCAAATGAAGGAAATTTACAATCGGTCTCTCTCCGAATTCTCCCGAGAGGTGTAAAAACGGTATGTCAAATATCAAACGGTTTTGCGCAGAGCTTGAAAAAACGGGCGCGGATGCGGCGCTGATAACCTCCGAGACAAATCAGCGCTATCTCGGCGGCTTTAAGTTCACGGACGGGTATATTCTGGTTACCCGTAAGAGGGCATATCTGATAACTGATTTCAGATATATCGAGGCGGCAAGAGCGGCGGTAAGCGCCGATGATTTTGAAATACTCATGCCGAAGGACGGTATGCTCGCACAGATCAACGCTCTTATGAGAGCCGACGGCGTCCGTTCTCTGCTACTCGAGGACGCAACCCTTCCCTGTGCCGCTCACCTGCGCTTTTCGAAAACATTCGAAGGAGTGGAGCTGCTTTCGGGCGCCTCGGCGATACTCGAAAATATGCGTGAGTACAAAACGGAGGAGGAGCTCGGTATCATATCCCGGGCACAAAAGATAACCGACGCGGCATTCTCTCACATCTGCAAGACCATAACGCCGCGAATGACGGAAATTGAGGTCGCACTTGAACTGGAATTTTTCATGCGCAGAAACGGCGCCGAAGCAGTGGCTTTCGACACGATCGCCGTTTCCGGGAAATCGTCGTCGATGCCGCACGGAGTACCGCAAAACAAAATGCTCGAGCCGGGTTTTCTCACAATGGACTTCGGCGCCATGGTGGACGGCTACTGCTCCGACATGACACGTACCGTCGTTATCGGCAGGGCGGACGCGGAAATGAAACGCCTGTATTCGACCGTACTGCACGCACAGAGAGCGGCGCTCGGCATACTGTGCGAGGGTATCTCCTGCTTTGAGGCGGACAAATGCGCGCGCGATATAATCAACGGTGCGGGATACGAAGGATGCTTTGGACACAGCCTCGGTCACGGTGTTGGAATGTTCATTCACGAAAACCCCCGCTTCTCCCCCACAGTGCCGCACGACCGGCTTCTCCGGCGCGGTCACGTCGTCACGGTTGAACCCGGAATATACATTCCGGGCAAATACGGCTGTCGGATCGAGGACATGATAGCTCTCGGGCACGACGGCAAAATAATCAACTTCACGAAAAGCGACAAGGAGCTTATCGAAATAATCTGAAATGCGCACCGTTTGCGTCGATGCGCCTGATTTTTGTTTGATTTGCGAAAGTTTTCACAAATTGCCGACGATTTTATGTCGGAATTTCAAATTGCATTATATTCCTTATTATGATATAATTTTCTCAATATAATTTTGCATTTCCCCCACCGGGTCTGAAAACGGAGGCGATTTTAAGTGGAAACTCTGAAAAAGTATCTGAAACGTTACTTTATTGACGCAATGGGTGCAATGGCGCTCGGTCTGTTTGCGTCACTGCTCATCGGGACGATCTTCAAAACGATAGGACAGTATACGCACCTTGACTTCCTGGCAGAGATCAATACCTTTGCCTCGGGCGCGTCGGGAATGGCTATCGGATGCGCCATAGCCTATGCCCTCAAGGCTCACCCGCTTGTCATGTTCTCATGCGCGGCGGTCGGAAGCATGGGATATTCATTCGGCGCCACAATAGCGCTTGAATCGGGAACCGTTACATATACGGCGGGTCCCGCGGGTGCTTTCTTTGCCGTGATAGTCGCGTGCGAGCTCGGAATGTTGGTTTCAAAGAAAACAAAGGTGGATATTCTCGTAACCCCCACCGTTACGATACTCTCCGGATATGCGGTTGCAAAGCTCATCTGCCGCGGCATTGCCTACGTGATGTACTACCTCGGCAGCTTCATTAACACTGCCACGGAAATTCAGCCGCTCCTCATGGGAATAGTGCTCTCGGTAATAGTCGGAGTCATACTCACACTGCCGATCTCCAGCGCCGCCATATGCGCCATGATCGGGATCAGCGGACTTGCGGGCGGTGCGGCAGCCGTCGGTTGCTGCTGCCAGATGGTCGGCTTTGCCGTGATCAGCTTCCGAGAGAACAGATGGAGCGGATTGGTCGCGCAGGGGCTTGGCACCTCGATGCTTCAGATGGGCAACATCTGCAAAAAGCCGCAGATATGGATCGCCCCGACGCTTGCAAGCGCCATATGCGGTCCGCTCTCGACAATGCTGTTCAAGCTTAAATGCACGGGAGTTTCCGCCGGAATGGGCACCTGTGGACTTGTAGGTCCGCTTGGGATAATCTCGGCGACTGAAAACAGCGTCATGAAGTGGGTGGGGATCGTACTTCTGTGCTTTGTTCTGCCTGCAATCCTCTCTCTGCTGATAAACGAAATTCTCCGCAAGACAGGTCTTGTAAAGACTGGAGACATGAAAATAGAGGTATAAAAAGTCCTTTAATGAGACGATCCGGCGCCGTAATCTTTTCGGACAGATTACGGCGCCGGATTTTATTGGCTTATGAAAACCACCCGCTAAGCGGGTGGTTCCGTAGAGGCTTTTGCCGATGA
>JBJDZF010000179.1:0-4135 GCA_051867855.1 Eubacteriales bacterium | reverse complement strand
GCCGTACAGAACAGTGTGGCTGTTTTCTGCGTTCCTTCCGTCCCTTGCGTTCCTGTGGAGTAAACCATTTAATGCTTACGTCAAGCAATAGAAAATGCGTTATTGATTGCGATAGAGAGAGTAAGCTCTATCACTTTCCGTATCAATTTTCTATCGTCTTTTTGTTTC
Organism: Eubacteriales bacterium; assembly: GCA_051867855.1. GTDB lineage: Bacteria > Bacillota > Clostridia > Oscillospirales > CAG-272 > HGM12713. The sequence continues at coordinate 3,967 of JBJDZF010000179.1, read as the reverse complement.
GGAAAGTCTTGCGGCGCCTTGGTCTATCGCTTCTATCGCAAAATGCGGATATGCCTTCTTCTGCCGTTAATTATGAATACTGTGGTTTTCGGCTATCCGAAAAGGTATCGCGTTTTATAAGGCGAGCAGAGCGCGTGGCTTTCCGCCATCGCACAAAGAAACGCGGGAGAACCCGCAACCCCTTCAAATTTTCAGAAAGGAGCGTAATAAATGCGCACAAGAAACATTTCAATCCCCATAAGAGTTACAGAAAAAGAACTCGAAGCCATTGATAAAAAAGCAGCCAAGGCAAAGCTTGACCGCACGAACTTTATGATTGCCGCAGCTCTTGGTAAAAAAATCACTCTGGTAGAGGATCTTAAACCGATGCTACAGGAGTTGAGGCGTATCGGTAATAATCTCAATCAGCTCACGCGCCTCGCCAATGCGGGGGCAATTCAGTCGGTAGAGCTTGACGATGTACGAACAACACTTGGAGATATTTATTCCGAGCTGTTTCATCTTGCGAACAAGGAGGATGTGGGCAAATGGCAGTGCTCGTGAAGATCAGTTATAAAAATCAGACCGATCACTTTGCATCGGTAATGCAGACTGTCATATCCTACTGCCTCCGCCCCGATAAAACGGAGGCGGATGAAAGGCTATTTACTACTGCAGGTCAGAACTGTTCTCCCGATTCTTGCTTCGAGCAGTTCATGGCGACCAAGGCATCTTGGAAAAATACAGGCGGCGTTTGCTTCAAGCACTATGTTCAATCCTTCCGTTTTGATGAAGATATTACACCCGAAAAAGCGAATGAGATTGCCATGGAGTTTGCGGCAAAAGCGTGGGAGGGATACGAGGTAATGATTGCCACTCATGTAGATCGAGCACATATCCACTCACATTTTATTCTGAATACTGTGCATCCCGATACCGGTAAAAAGATACGCGAGGATAAGCAAAATATCATGCGTCTGCGTCAGATCAGCGATGAAATTTGCCTTGCCCACGATCTGTCTGTGCTTCCTCCGTATGAGAAAAATCAACGAAGCAAGATGATGGGGAGTCGGGAGTACCGATCCGCTTATAAAGGCGATAGCTGGAAGATGCGGTTGCGATCTGCCATCAAAAACTTCATGGAACAAAGCTATACCCGAGAGGATTTTATCGCCGAGATGGAAGCTCAAGGCTACGGTGTTCGATGGGAGGACGGCAGAAAAAATATCACCTATACTTGCTACCGAGAGCCAAAATTTAAGGACGGCAAGTACCGCAAATGTAATGACGATAAACTCAATGATGACAAATACCTGAAAGGAAACATGGAATATGAATTCGAAATACGAAAAGAGATTATCCGTGGACGAGCTTATGGCGCGTCAGAATACGGAACAGACACCGCCGAGGACAGTAACGATATCCGAAGAAGAATGGACGGCGCTCAAACAGACGCTAATGAGAATGGAAGCTCTGCTGACGGATATGGAACAGGAGCATTCCGAGATGAGCAAGACGGCGAAGCGTTTGACACAGGAGCAGAAGGAGCTGACCGCCGAGAGTATCCGCACCTTGAAGGCGAAGTACGAAGAACTGGTTGGGAAAGCGAGCGCGAAAGCTGCTTCTCACATAGATCGTCACAGATTAATGGACGATTTTCTATGGGGGCTACGCCTCGCGGCAATGGCACTGCCAACGGTATTCGTTTTGCTTCTGTCGGTCTTCATGGGCTGGCTTCCGCTATGAGCATTATCGACGACGATAAAAACAAAACGCCGGAAGAGATCGAAGCGGAGGAACGCGCCCGTCTCTCTGCGGAAAACGCAGGTGCACTCATCGGTCTCGCCGCGGAAGTTGCTATGGAGATTCTATCCAAGGATTCCGACACTCCCGAGGAAGAACCTACGGAAGAAACCCAAGAATTCGGAATGGAGATGTAAAAAGTTATGTCTTGTATGATAACTCTTGCGCTTTGCGCTGGATATTGGGGAGAGGTTGTGGTATGCTTGGGGTTACACAGAGGTAGCGCCAAAGCATATCCCAATGACAAAAATAACGGAAGAAAGGAGATCCTATGAGGAAAGATACCGCACCGAAAATTGAAAGCGTTTCCTTCGTATACGTGGGAACCGACAACCAATTCAACAATTTTCTGAAATCGGTCATTCACGATTATCTGTCGGAAGATAAGGCTTCGCCGCTACCGACGGAAACAACGAGCGAAGAAAATAAAATTGCTTAAACCAACAGAAAGGATGATACAATGAAAGTTTGGTTATACTATCGCCTCTCAAGAGATGAGGACAAGGAACTCAACTCGCTGACCAATCAAAAAGAAATTCTCGTTGACTATTGCGAGTCGCGCGGATATACGATAGTCGGTGAGTCCTTCGACGACAACGTCAGTGGGATGCACTTCAATCGGGAAGGCATCGAAAAAATCTATGACGAGGTGGAGAAAAAGGCGATTGACGCGGTTATCGTCAAAGACCTCTCCCGCCTCGGCAGACACAAAACGCAGACGGCACTCTTCATCGACTATCTGCGGGAACACGATGTGCGGGTGCTGTCGGTCACCGAAAACATTGACACCAGCAACGAGGATGACGAGCTGATGGTCGGCTTCAAGGGCATCTTCAACGATATGTACTGCCGTGATATCTCCAAGAAGATACGCGCAGGATATAAGCAGAAGCAAAAGCAAGGTATCGTTATTATTCCTCCGATGGGATACTTCAAGGATAAGAACACCGGCGAGATCATCATTATTGAGGAACAAGCTGATATTGTCCGTAGAATATTCTCAATGTACGTTGACGGTTATGGACTCAAGGCTATCGCCAACACATTGAACGAAGAAGGGATAAAGTCCCAAGGATATTACCAACAGCAGATTCTCGGCAAGAAGCTCGGGTACAACAAACCCGAAATCGCAAGACGGTTTTTATGGGAGAATACAGGAGTAAAGCGAGTGCTTCAAAATGAGTTCTACACCGGAACTCTCGTCTGCCATCAATCCTACACCAATAAAATAAACGGTGTCCGGAAAATGTTTCCGCCCGAGGAACATTACCGACACGAAAACTTTGTGCCTGCTATCGTATCGCGTGAGATATGGGAGCAGGCGCAATTTTTACTGTCACAAAAGGTAAAAAAGAACGTCAGAGCCTCAAGCGGAAAGCCTTGTCACCGGTACACAGGTCTGCTGAAATGCGGAGATTGCGGTTCGAGCTTTTCCTGCCGAACACGTCGGTGGCGCGATAAGCCCGAAAGGTACGAATATATCTGCAACGGATATCACAGGTACGGTAAGGATAACTGCACCTCACACAGAATTGACGAAGCGGAGCTTGATAAAATAATCTTCGCAGAGCTCATGGAAATAAAGCAGTCGGCCCTCAAAAATTATAAGGCTATTGAAGCGGATGTCAAGCGATGGAAAGCACAGAAGAATACCGTGCAGAAGAAGCAAAAAGAGTTATCGGCGAAGCTGGAGCAGAGGAAATCAGAGCAACAGATGATACTCTTGGAGCGTATTCGTGACCGAGAACACGCGGGAGCATACGACGAGATGCTCAGGCGTTGCGATGAGGATATCAAAAATCTGACAAAGCAACTTGAAGCCTTGCAGAATATCGACGAAACAGTTAAAAAGCGAAGAGCCGAGATGAAAGAGGGATTAGACCTTCTCGACCTCATCGTTGCGGACGGTGCAATCAGCAATACACATCTGCGGATGCTGATAGACGAGATAACCGTTAACGAAATAAACGGCAAAATAAATCTCACAATAAGACTCAACGCAGACTTCCGTCAGCACATTGACTTCTACAACGATGACGGAGAAATGGTCGACAGAGCCGCGGAGTGCATCGTGATTCCGTGGTAAAATAATTGGCAGACGCAGCACCTTTGCGAGCAAAAATCTCGTGAGAGGTGATGCGTCTGCCAAGACCTTTTTGAAAGAGAAAAGCCTCGAAAACGTAGT
>JBJDZF010000178.1:0-4139 GCA_051867855.1 Eubacteriales bacterium | reverse complement strand
CGTCAATATATTTCTTGCGGAACTGCTTACCGTCAGAATCAAAACTGTAATGCATCGTGCCGACGAGCGTGAGCCCCGACACAACGTAGGTCGATGTATTGATGCTTGCAGCGTCATATTCCTCAACAGATGTTATATTTTCTCCAATTCTGTTAATATTATACATCTTTTTGTTTACAACGTCAAGTGTTTTTACAAGCTGATTCGACGCATCGTAGAAATATCGGTATTCAGCCTCTGTGGTTGTTCCGTTCACCCACTTCTCTCCTATAGCGTTGCCAAAGCGGTCATAGATCAGAGTCTGCACCGAGCCGTTTGCATAGGTCATACTCTTGAGACGGTTTGTTCCGGACTTGTAATTATAGTTTACAAGATTCTCTGATCCAACATTCACAGATGTCAGATTGCGGTATGCGTCATAGCCCATTGTATAGCTCTGGCCGTCGCCGCGGGTTATGCCGGTGAGATCGTCATAGCTGTTATAGCTGTAATTTACCGTGCCTCCGTTTGCCGCAGTAACCCCGGTGGTTCTTCCGGCAGAATCATAGGTGTACAGGGTTTCATTTCCGCAGCGGTCGGTCACCTTGGTTGGCTTGGATGTCTCTGCATCATACCCATAGCTGCTGACTTTCCCGCGCGCATCAATTTCCTGTGTCTTATTGTTTCCCTCGTCGTTATAATCGGTCTCGCCGTCATTGGCAATGATATTTTCATATCTGTATTCGGTATAGATGGCTCCGAGCTCTCCGTTTTTGAAGTTCGTTCCCGTCAGCGCGTTGCCGTAGGCGTCCAGAATCTCTTCAAATTTGATGGTTTCCGTCTCGTCGTCTTCTGATCTTACGGAAGATGTCAGCAATGACTCATCTGTTTCCTCTTCATTTGCTGTGGCATCCTCTGCATTATCAGCTGAAAAATCCTCTTCGGTCAGTCCGTCCACATAGCTGTTTCGAACCAACTGCAGACCGGAAAATGTCACTGTGTTCGGATTATAATTATTATCGCAGATAATGTCTATATAGTCAACTGACCGGAACTGATCCTTGCAGAACTGAACCATGGCAAAGGTCTGTGATGAACTGTTTGTATAAATCGGCACCTCGAAAGGCTTTGATTGGGGTAAAATGTTATTGCGGCGTTCTTCGGTGGTCTGCATATAGTAAATGACTGCCTTCAATGCCGCACATGTCTCTCGGCTCTCGTCTGAGCTGTATGTCATGTTTCCTTTGGCATAGCCGCTTAGCGTAAAGGTTTCTTTAGCATCCTTTGCCGCAGGAACTTTAATATGTGCCACAGATCTGTAACATTCGCAGTTTGCGGATCCGGCAATTGATACTGATGTCTGATTAACTGCCAGATAGTTGTATGGGCTGAGCATTGTTCCTTCTTCAAGTTGCGGTGCTATCGCTTTTGCCTTGGCATTGCCGTCAATATATATTCCGACTGTGTAGGACAGACCGCAGGATGCATCTACCGTAAACGGAAGTGCTACACGCTGAAATTCCTTCTTTGAAGTGATCATCTGCGAACGGTAAGTTGTCGTGCCGTTCGCACTGCGTACCATCAGGTATACACCTCGCTCAGGATTGGAATTGCCTTGATCAAGCTTTAAATAGCAGGAAAACACATAGGATTTATTTGCAGTCAGATTAACCGTCTGCCAGATACCTCTCTGTCTGTCGGTGGAATACAGGCTCACAAGATATGCCGCGCAAAATCCGGGCATCTTTTCGGGAGGATCATACTGAACGTCCCGGTAATCACCGGTCAGATTGGTGGACCACCCAACGTTTGTCGGCTCTGTAATGCCGGTATTGAAGTTGTGGTTTCTCAAAAGATTCTGGCATCTCAGATTTCCGATTTCCATACCCGGCTCGGTGTATGGCAGAATCATTCCGCTGCTTCCTGAAACGGCGATCTTGTTTTCGTTTCCTGCTTCATAATAGGTATAATTTTTTTCGGGATGCTCATGCAGATAGACCTTGTATTGCCTGATCGTTTCAATATCGGTCTCACCTGTATCGACCTCGGTCACAATTGCCTGCTTTCCGTTACTGTCATATGCAAATTCCGTATATTTTCCGGAATATACATTGCCGGTCTTTGTCGATACCTTACTTACTTTTTTAGCAGTATTAAATGTAAAACAGGTAGTAAGAGGCGAAATTCCGTCACCCGAAACCGTAACCGTATCAGGCTGATTGTCAACCGTATCATATGTAAATGTCAGAATCTGCCCGTTCGGATAAGACACACAGCACAGATTACCGTTACAGTACTGATACTGAACAGAAGCTCCATTCGGGGCGGTAACGGATTCTAGATAGTTTCCGTTGTAACCGAATGTAAACAGCCTTCCCACTCCGTCCCTTACGGAAGTGATTCTTCCGGATGAATAATTGATTGTCATGCTGTTGCCGAACTCATCAACGATTTTCACCAGACGTCCGGATACAAATGTATGTTTTTCAGTTCCTTTCTTGAGAATACCGCTACCTGCATCATAGGTATAGCCAAGATCGTCCACGTCCTCATAAGTGGTACAGGTTGCACTTCCGCTTTCACATTTGCACTGCGCAAATACAGTCTCCGCGCCGGATTCGTCGGTGTAAGTGTAGGTGTGTGTTTTTTTGTTGTTTATCATCTTTTCGCCGGTATTAACCATACTCTGCATCAGATTCAACCGCCAGCCGTAACCGATCAGCATATTGCCGAAGCTGCCGTTTGTATCGCTCCAAAATCCATAATTCTGGCTTGCATACTGCCCTTTATAGGAACGGCTGATCGAGATCGGCATACGGTTTCCTTCCCAAGCGAAATCTCTCATTTCCATATTCAGCTTTCCGCTGACGAGATCGACCCCATATGTACCGACGCTGCCGATATTACCGGAAACACCGGAAGAAGAATCGTCCTTTGATGTACCGTCTGTTTCGGTAACGGAATAGGTGGCAACTGCAGAATCAGCAGATACCGTCATCAAGGCGACCGCGGAATCGGCTGTCGCAACCAGTTCTCCGTCCTGCTCTTCGCAAATCTGAAGCGAATATGTTGTGCTCTCGTCGGCAGCATACTCCGATGTCACGTCAAAGGCATATTCTTCTTTTCCGATACTCATGGTGCTGACGCCGATGACTTCGGATACAGGCTTGTTTTCGGTATCAGATACGGTAACTCTGCTCAATGCAAGTATGTAGTCTTTATCCTCGGCAACAGGCACGGAATCACAACGGAATAAAGCCCTGACCTTTTTCGTTATAACACCTGCTCTGTGCTCCGGTAAATGCATCCTGAACGGAACGCCGGAGCCGCCGACCGAAACCTTACCATCCGCAGAAATGTTGCAGCGTTCAAACTCAATTCCCTTTACTTGCTGTTCATCAGCAATCATTGTCCATTCCATACGGACAGGATATGCGCACTTACCGGAAGACAACCATCCGAGGTCAGGTATCACCGTCAGTTCACACTCATGTTCATTTTCGGAAAATATCTCAAACGCCACGTTCTCCGAATACATACCGTTTGCGTCAATCATAAACGGTGCGGTTATTTCAAACACGACATCATCGGTATTTTCGGAAAGAAATTGCAGAACCTTTTCGCTTTCGTTCCATTGATACCTGATGTTATCGCAGAATACAGAAAACGCATATCTTCCCTTCTGTCTCGGATTTTTCGCTGAAATTACAGTCTTTACGCCATCGGAGGTCACGATACAATCATAGTCGGAACCGGAAACGGCATCTGTATAAGATATCCGGTTATTTTTCTGATCCAACACCGGGACAGGTCGTTTAAGCTGTTCTCCGAATCTGCCCTTCAACGATACGGTTGCGCGGCAATCTCCGCGGCTCAGGGTGAATAACGCATTACTGTCTTTCTGCCTGTGGAAGATTGCCTCAAAAGTATGCTTCCGGGTACGAAAATAACCTTTATCTCCTTCTTCGCCCACATCATTACCGATATCTGTGTAAGCTTTCATCTCTTCATCGTAATAATGGATCGGGGCGTTGTAATAGATTGTTTCAAATTTTCCCTTTTCCTTGAAAAAGGTCTTGGAATTCAACCCTCTCTCAGATAGTATTTCTTTTTCTTCGGATACCTGCTCTTCAGCTGATACCTCGATGCCCTCGGGCGTA
>JBJDZF010000177.1:0-4178 GCA_051867855.1 Eubacteriales bacterium | reverse complement strand
CTTTTGAAAGGGGTGCGGGGGAAACCTTTTCCCTTGAAAAGTTTCCCCCGCATAAGCTATGACCATCATTCCTGCGGGGGGAACTTTTCACCGAAAAGTTCCCCCCGCATAAGCTCAAAGAATATCAACCGACCTGCACCTTTACGACAATTTTTTTGACGTTGGCAGGAACGTTTTCATAGGACATACTGGGTTTATGCAGGTCATTGGGGAAGAACACGGCATAATCTCCGGTATCGATAACCCCCTTAACAGATTTGCCCTTATTTTCGAAGAATTCGCAGTCCTTCTCCTCGTTGTATCCGGTCAAGGATTCTGCTTTAGAGACGTCCACGCACTCGATCGCCTCGGTTCCCGACATCATATACTGGATATCGATATATTTCCGATGTCCCTCAAATTTACCCTCTTCGGCTGATTTTGTGGTATATTCCTGTATGGAAGCGTACACTCTGCTTGAGTCAATTTCGTATTTCCCCGAGGGGAGATTTTCACGGACTGCTTTTTTTATAAAATCAAACGCCTTCCCGAAATCATTGTGAATTTTACAGTATTTTTCGCAATTTTCCAACGTATCAAATATCATTTTTTGCTCCTCCGTATTATTGAGCGCTTATCGCTCTGTTTTTAAAGTCCTGTTTATTGTAACACACAAATCCCGAAAAAACAACAGTCATATCGAAATTTGTCGCAGGAATTTCCCGAATATGACATATCTGTCGGAGAATAGGTCAGTTAATTATCCCGCATTGAGGCAACCGCATCCTTATCCGGTGTCACGTAAGCGGTCCAGTTTGTGTGGTATATTACAAATCCGGGTTTTGCTCCGGCAGGCTTTTTTACGTTTTTTGCAAGCGTATAGTCGACCGCTACATTATTACCCTCCGCCTTTGAGTAGAGTGCAGCGACAGAGGCGGCAAGCGTAAAATCCATGTCGGTCGGCTCCTTTCCGTCGGTAACAAGCAGCACATGGGATCCCGGGACATTTTTCGCGTGAAACCAGTAATCGCCCTTTGCCGCCAAGCGGTGGGTTATATACTCGTTTTGCACATTATTCTTGCCGCAGAGTATTTTCATTCCGTCCGGCGTGGTGAATTTTACAACCGACGGATTATGGGTCTTGTGTTCACGGTACGACTTCATCCTTGAAGCATAACCCGAGCGATACAGCTCGTCCCTGATCTCAAGCAGATCCGTAGGATTTTCGGCATGAGTCAAGGAGTCGAAAACCGAATAGATATACTCGAGCTCTGCCCTGCCTCGCTCGATCTGCTTTGAAAGTTCTACCTTTGCGTTTCTCGCCTTCGCATACTTTTTATAGTATTTCTGCGCATTTGCGGAGGGCGTGAGGCGTACGTCGAGGGGTATATCTACCGTCGCGCAGTTCCCGTTTTCGTCACAGCTTTCGTAATCCTCAAGAAGCGCGTGCGAGTCTCCGCGCGACAGGCGGTAAATATTTGCCGTGATCAGGTCGCCGTACTTTTTGTATTCCCCGCCCCTCTCACATTCATCAAGCTCCCGACTCTGCAAGTCGAGCTTGTGCTTGATACGCGTCTCGGCGTTTGTAAGCAATTTCAGTATGTCGGAGGCGCGCTGTTTTACGCGCTGTTCACGGTCTCTTGTTTCAAAAAACGCGTCAAGCAGCTCCCCAGCACTCGTAAAGCTCCGAAGCTCGCAATCTGAATACTGCAAAAGTCTGCAAAAGCAATATTCCAGAGGCTTACCGTCCGACAAAACAAGCGTCGGCTCAAATTTCCGCTCCGATATAACATCACACATTTTTCGGAATTCCCCGTAAACATCGGATGCAATGCAATACGATATCGGGGTGTCTGTGTGTCGCGTCGCCCTGAAGGTTATTTCGCGTGCTACGGCAGGCGAAAATCCGGAAAAAGCAGCCAAAAGGAATTTATCACACCCCTTTTGCGCGGGAGCTTCATTATAAAGATCAAAGAATTTTTCCTCCGTAACCTTCAGCGGATCGAGCTTTCCGCGCAGCGACGGAAGTACGTACGTCATTCCCGGCAGGATCTGACGCTCGGAGCTTTCGGAAATGTCGAGCGTTTTGAGCGCCGAAATGATCTTTTTGTCCCCGTCTGTGTAGATCAGGTTGCTGTATCTGCCCATAAGCTCCGCTATAAGAAATCTACGGCACTCAAATCCCATTTCGTCATACGCGGCAAACTCCAGAATCGCTATGCGGTCAAAGCCCGCCTGCTCTATACTCACGAGCTTCGAGCCCTGCAGATATTTCCGGAGAAGCATACAGAACATGGGCGGATTCTGCGGATTTTCCCGCCGGGAATCCGTAAAACCTATTCGCGGATTGTTCGAGCCGGCGTTGATCAGAAGCCGCTTTCCGCCCTCAAATGAGCGCATCTGAATAATTATCTCATCTCGCTCCGGCTGATATATTTTTTCGATCCTTGCCCCGCACGCCGCCAGCCTTATCTCATCAAGCGCACAGGCAAGCATTCCGGCATCGAAAGCCATATTAATCTCCATTCCGCCGCCCGGGCGGCGGCACAAAAATATTATGAAATATATTATAATTCGACACTATATTCAGACAGGAAATCTGCATATTAAGGGCTTTTGCTCAAATAAATATTAATATTTGTCACATATTTTCGTAAAAGCACCTGTGAAGAACACCTTCCGACACCGGTATGAGAAGCATTTCGAACTTCCGCAAGAAGCTTTTCAAGGCAATAAATCGCCAATTTCCTCTCAAAAGCAAATTGTAAAATTCAGCACTTATTAAAAGTGATCAATGCCAAGCGGTTTCAGAAAAGCGCACCCGTCGGGTGCTTTTTTGTTGCTTGAAAATCGGTCCGGGCAATTTTTCGCCAAATGCCCGGACCGCGTTTCCGATATGATTTTATTTGAGCATGGAACCGAGTATCTCGGCTGCCTTATCAAGCGCCTGCGCAACCTTTGAGTTATCCGAGCCGCCCGCCATGGCATTGTCAGGGCGCCCGCCGCCCTTGCCGCCGCATATTGCCGCAACCGCGCCGACAAGCTTGCCCGCATGAGCGCCCGCCGCAACGGCGTCCTTGCCTGCAACTGCGATAAAGTTTAGCTTATCTGAAGCGAATACTGCGAGAACCGCAACCGTGTCTGCGTAATTTGCCTTGATATCATCGGCAAGAGTACGGACAGAGTCAAGCTGCATATCGGTAAGATTTGCGGTAATCAGCTTAAGCGAGCCAATCTGCTTTGCCGATGCGAGAATATCATCAAGCTTCGAAGAAGCGAGCTTTGCATTGAGTGCATCTATTTCCTTGCGAGCATTGTGAAGATCCGCTACAAGCTGATTTGCACGCTTTGCAAGGTCGGCTGTGTTCGTAACCTTAAGCTCTGCTGCGGTTTCGTTGATGAGTGCATCCTTGTCAGCCATAAGCTTGAGGACCCTCAGACCTGTAACTGCCTCGATACGGCGAACGCCTGCCGCTACGCTGCTTTCCGAAATTATCTTAAACAGACCTATCTTGGCGGTGTTGTCGCAGTGGGTACCACCGCAGAGTTCGGTTGAGAAATCTCCCATCTTGACCATACGTACGGTTTTACCGTACTTTTCTCCGAAGAGCGCCATAGCACCGTTCTTCTTAGCGGTTTCTATATCGGTCTCAACCGTGGTTATCTTGTTTGCAACGAGGATATTTGCATTTACAAGTGCTTCGACCGAAGCGAGCTCGCTTTCTGTAAGGGGAGCAAAGTGTGTGAAGTCAAATCTGCAGATAGAATCACTTACATAAGAACCCGCCTGCTCGACGTGACTGCCGAGCACAGAGCGGAGAGCCGCTTGAAGCAGATGAGCCGCCGAGTGATTGCGGCGTATGGCATCACGTCTTGGATCATCAATGTCGGCTGTTACTTTATCTCCTACGCTGACCGTTCCGTTGACTACGGTACAGATATGAATGTAAACGCCGTCGTTCTTCTTGGTGTCGTAAACATTTGCGAGGAAAGCGTCGGAATAGATCGTTCCCGTGTCGCCTATCTGACCGCCGCCCTCGCCGTAGAAGGGAGTTCTGTCAAGAATGATCGAGCAGTCGCCCTCGCTGACAGACTCAACCGAGCCTTCGTCCGTGAGAATTGCGATTACCTTTGCAGAGCTTCTGTAGTCGGTGTAGCCGGTGAATTCGGTCTTGGGAAGTCCGGAGAGCAAAGATTTT
>JBJDZF010000176.1:0-4196 GCA_051867855.1 Eubacteriales bacterium | reverse complement strand
AGTACGCGCGCATCACCCGGCGGGGCCGGTTGGATGACGCGCTGCGGGGGCTGGAGGCGGCTCTCGCCGCCGGGTTTGACCGGGTGAAGATCACGGAATAACAGGCACTTCCGGGTTGTCGGAAGACTGCGTTGTTTCTGTCGAAGAATCTTCGGGATCCTCCGTTTTTGTGCCGTTTTTCACGGCACAGATGATGACTGTTACGATCAACACAAGCGTAATAATCGCAACAATCACCGCTATAATGGTGTTTGCTTTTTTACTCATACAAGTTCCTTTCTGTTACTTGAATTTATAATAACTCGTTACGGTGATCGGCACTTCGAGGTCAGCAAAAGACCGACCACCCCAAACAATCGGGAATGAAACAGTATAAGATACTGCAATCCCAAACCCGTTGCCGGACAGCGTGGTGACGGTCGGTCGGCTCATCGTGCAGTTGCCGTTTTCGTAGGTGATGCTTGCGTCATCACTTCCAAATCCAAGATGTCGGTATGCGTTTTCCTTCAGCTTTTCAAGGTCGAGCATGAATTCATAATTGTCGCCTTGCTTGATGGAGTCGAACGCCTCGGTCGCAAACTCGGAAACACAACTGTCCAGTTTCATCTTCACATCACGCTTCTGAATCTGTACCTGTGCCATCAGCCCCATATATAGAATGACTACCGAAACCAGCATCGAAATGAAAAGGACGAGCACGCATAGATAGATATACGACTCGCCCTTTTTGGAGGAGGCTGTTTGCTTGATTCTGTTCAGCATTTGCGCCACCTCACTTCCAATAGACTTGCGAGATGCCGTGAGCTGATGCGGTGACCGTAACGGGAAAGACCGCTTCACCGAAGCCAAGGATACTGACACTGTAAGTGAGACGACACTCGATGATGTCACCGAGCTGCACCTTTTGCCCTGTGAGGTAGTCGGTTCCGGCGAAGGAACAGGAAAAGCCGATGCCGCTTTTGGTGCGGAGGGTTTCTACATAATCGTTAATATCCGTTGTCCCGTTCATGGTCGCATAGTCAATGATCTGATCTGCCATTGTCTTCATATTCTGATTGAGTGCCACAATAGACACCATATTCACCGCGAACACGAGCACGAAGGCAACGATCATGACCGTGATCGCTACATCGATATAGGTTTCGCCTGAACAGTTAAGGAAAGCAAAAGCGCGCTTTTGCTTTCGGGCATGAACAGGCTTTCTTTGGGTATTGTTTTTCTTTACGTTCATGCCTATCATCCAAACATACCTCCGAGAGAAGATAGCAGAACCTGACCGATCACGACCACATAAATCAGCATGAAGCAGAACAGAAGAGCCATGGAGAGTTTTCTGACTCTCTTTGGTGCTTTGTTCGCCTCATTTTTGAGGAGTGTTCGCTGATAGTCCGAGAACTTGAGCACAAGGTTGCCCCAATAGACATCCGTTTTATCTCCGTGGATCACGCTGATCAGTCCCCGTGTTACATCGCTCATCATGGACGAACCGACACGGGATTCCAGGCGAGTCAGTGCTACCTCGTAGTTGCCGCTTCGCATATCTGCTACCGTAATATCCAACTCCCGGCGCAGTTCTTCTCCTGCGTGTTCACGGTAGGAGTCAAGGATGCCGAGAACGTCACGGCTGTGAACGAGTGTCTTATCGATATTGGAAACCAAACGAGGCAGTTCGTATTCGATCCTTTGGCGTTTTCCGCGTATGATCTTTCCGACCTTCTTATATTCGGTGAAGTAAATGACAACAGCGATCACTGCGATCAGAAGAGAGAGGATCGGAGCGAAGAACAGAAAAGGAATAGCAAATACACCGATAAAGAGTGCTTTCACGATGGCGTTTGCCACATACTGCTCGGGTGACACCGTCATATCCGCACTGTCAAGGTCGGCTTTCAGCTGAAGGCGTTTGTATTCGTTGAGTTTCAGCTTGCCGGCGATCCGGTTGGCAAGGTCGCCGAGCCAGATATCGAGCGGATTTGTCTTTTTCTTCTGCCTTTTTCCAAGCGTCGTAATGGCTTTGGATACGGGATATTTCGGTATCCGGAATACATCCGACAGAATGAATCCCAACCCGATAGCGGCGATGACTGCAATGAGAATCTGTAAAACGATCATAGCCGCCTCACTTTCTGTATTCGACCTGCCTGGTGAAGCGGAACATCAGCATTGCCGTTACGATGATGGCAAGTCCGCAGATTGCAAGCACGATCTTTCCGGGTGTCGTATCCATCAGGGCGGCATACCAGTCCTTATTCAGAAAATACAGGAGCGGAATGTTGCCCACCACCATCGCCGCCATCATGAAATACTCGGTTCGGGCGGCAACAAGCATGCCTTTGATCTCGTTGTTGACGATTCGCACGTCGGTCAGCTTGGACACGATCGGCATCAGCGTGTCTTTGAGCGTTCTGTCATCCTGACAGGCAATCAAGGTGTCGCACCATTCGTCGAAAATGGAATTGCTTACCTTTTCCTTGAGATGCCGGATAGACTGCTTGATGTCAGCGGATATCATCATGTTCTCAGCCACAAATCCGGCAAAGATCTCCTTCACGGGCGGTTTGAGATGCTGCATATTCTCCCTGACTGCCGTGACGATATCGTCGGTTCTGACATAGGAGGTCGTGATGATGGAAAGTGATGTCTCGAGTTCTTCCTTGATGTGATTGTCATAGTAATTCACGGTCCGCTTGGCGTATGCAAACGGGATCATCGCAAAGGCTATGGCGAACACGGGAATCAGAAATGCATTGTCGATCATGATAGCGAGGATACATCCAAGGATCATGAGGACGACGGATGCCGCACACACAATGGAAAACTGACCGCCTTTTCCCGTCTGTTCCAGCGCATCCCGGATGCGGTTAAGTTCAACGGTGAGCTTTCGGGATCTCTTTTTTCCTTTGGCAGTCAGCACCTTTTCACGAAGCGTTTGTTTGGGAGATACAAAGCGCATCAGGTCGTCGGTGATCTTTTCGGGGTTGAGCCGTAAAAGAATGATCGCCCCTGCCGTGATCAGCAAAAAGCAGATAAGATAAACAAAAGTCATGTTCAGTCGGTCATCTCCTTTCCGGTAAAATGAGAAAGAACCTCCTGCGGTACGCCTGAGCGTGTCAAGAGGTTCTGCAAATAGGGGGACGGCGAATTGACTTTTTCAAACTCGCCTTTGATGTGGAATTTGCCGTTTTCATAGATGTTTTCCCGAATGTTATAACGGTAAAGACAACGGTAACAGGTTTTGCCGTCGGGGGTTACCTCGCACTCGGTGATGTCCATGACCTTACGGCTGTTGTCCTCACACTTGTGCGCAAACACAACGACGGGAAACGCCTGACGGGACTGGGAGAGCGAGACTGCCATACCGAGCGCAAACCTGCGCTGACAAAGGAGAGATATCCTTCCGTGTGCCGATTCGGCAGGACCGGAGTGTACCGTTGTCACAACGGTGTGTCCGGTCAGCGAGGCTTCTACGGCAGAGTTGGCTTCGGCATCTCTGATCTCGCCCACGACAACGACATCGGGGTCGAACCGCAGTGCCGCTACCACAAGGTCTTCCTGTGAGATGTTATAGGCGCTGTTTTCGCTCGGTCGGGACAGCGTGTGAACCACATTGTTCAGCGTGTCACCGAATCGGTTCTTTTTCACGAGGAACAACTCACGGGCGCCGGACTCAATGGTGTAGATACGCTTGTCATCGGGGATACTTGAAAGAAGCGCGTTCATCAGAGTAGTTTTGCCGGAGCTTGTTCGTCCGGCAATGACGACCGACACCCCATACCGGATGCACATTTCAAGGAAAGCGATCATTTCCTCGGTCGCCATTCCGCTCTCAATGATGTGCTTCCGGTCAACTCTCTGCGGATGCAAAAGACGGATCGAAACCGAAATCCCTGCTTCCTCGTCCACAACAGGGCTTTTGATCGCCGTGATACGGGTGTTTCCGGGCAGATGCCCTTGGGCGATGGGTGTTGCGTTGTCGATGATCATTCCGCTGTGGTGCAACAGCCGTTTGACGATGTCGATGGCGTGTTGGGGACTGCGGAAGTGTTCTTCGAGCTTTACCATACTACCGTCCGAATAGGTCAGCGTTATATCATCCCAAGCGTTGATGTTGATCTCATCGATGTCGGGAGAACCGAGAAAAGGCGTGAGGATCGAATACTCCACCATTTCCGCATACAGACGGTCGATGAGTTTTT
>JBJDZF010000175.1:0-4212 GCA_051867855.1 Eubacteriales bacterium | reverse complement strand
TATCCAAGTCCGAAGTTCTTGAAGGGAGGTGCGGAGGGGAACTTCTTTCAAGAAGCTCCCCTCCGCAAGAACACATGTAAAACGGTGCGGGGAGGAAAGCTTCTTCCAAGAAGTTTCCTCCCCGCAAAAAATTCTCATCGCCTCTCCGCGCGGTACATTTGTTCGATCGTTTCGGGCGGACACTCGGGGATATCGGCAAACGGAAAGCGGATATTCATTCTTTTGTATTTTTCCGCACAGAGCTTACGGAACGGCAGAAATTCAATCTTCCGGAGATTCGAATATTCCCGTGCCGCGCGCACCACGTCGCGCGCGGTCGCGTCGTTGTCGGTGATGCCCGGGATCACTACGTGGCGTACCCAGAGGGGCACGTGCGCCGTTTCGGTGAGGGCGAGAAATTCACGCACACGCGAAAATCCGTTCTCAATCCCGCAATACTCCGCATACTGACTGTCCGACGGAAATTTTATGTCGCATATAACAAGGTCCGTAAGCGAGAGCAGGCGCTCCGCGTCCCCCCGTATCACCGCGCCCGAGGTATCGAGCGCCGTATGTATTCCCTGCCCGTGCAATATTTCAAAAAGCTCCGCGGCAAAATCCGCCTGCATCAGCACCTCGCCCCCGGAAAGCGTAACACCACCGGTATCTCCGAAATACGGCTTCATACGCAAAACGCGGCGCGCAACCTCTTCGGCGCTGTATTCCGTCCCCCCGCAAAACGCCCATGTATCCGGATTGTGGCAGTACGCACAGCGCAGAGGACATCCCTGCATAAACACGACGAAGCGCACACCGGGCCCGTCCGCGCCCCCCATACTTTCAAACGAATGTATATATCCCTTCATCTTCATACCGTCTCATGGAATGTACGCGAAATAACCTCGTTCTGCTGTTCGCGCGACAGCTTGTGGAAGTTCACGGCATATCCGGAAACGCGAACCGTCAGCGAAGGATATTTTTCGGGGTGCGCCTGCGCGTCGATAAGAGTATCACGGTTCATGACATTGACATTCAGATGCTGCGCGCCCTGTGAAAAATATCCGTCTATGATGCACCCGAGATTTGCGTACCTCGTCTCGTCATCGCCGCCGAGCGCCGACGGAACTATGGAAAACGTGTTTGAAATTCCGTCGCGGCAGGTATCGTACGACAGCTTGGCGACCGAATTGAGCGAGGCAAGCGCACCGCATTTGTCGCGGTTGTGCATTGGGTTTGCCCCCGGTGCAAACGGTTCTCCCGCGCGTCTGCCGTCCGGCGTGTTTCCGGTTTTCTTTCCGTAAACGACATTGGACGTTATTGTAAGGATCGAAAGTGTGTGTTCCGCTCCGCGGTACGCAGGTATTTTCTTAAGCTCCGCGAAAAATTTCTCAACCTGCTCCACCGCGATCGAATCCGCACGGTCGTCGTCGTTTCCGTAAGCGGGATAATCCCCCTCCACAATGTAATCGGTTATCAGCCCGCTTTCGTCGCGCACGACCCGCACACGGGCGTGCTTTATCGCCGAGAGCGAATCCGCAACCACGGAGAGTCCTGCAATTCCGAATGCCATGAACCGATGCACGTCGGTATCGTGTAGCGCCATCTGCAGCTTTTCGTAGGCATACTTGTCGTGCATATAGTGTATCATGTTCATTGCGGTAACATACGTACGTGCAAGCCAGGGACGGTATATATCCATAAGCTCCGTCACCTTGTCGTATTCGAGGTAATCTCCCTCATACGGCGCGTGTTCGGGTGCAATCTGCGCCCCCGTCCTGTCATCCCTGCCGCCGTTGAGGCTGAGCAGTAAGAGCTTTGCGAGATTGGCGCGCGCTCCGAAGAATTGCATATCCTTGCCCACACGCATGGCGGAAACACAGCACGCAATGGCGTAATCATCTCCGAAGCGGGGACGCATGAGGTCGTCGTTTTCATACTGTATAGCGTCGGTCTCACAGCTTATCATATTTGCGAAACGGCGGAACGGAGCCGGAAGCCTTTCCGACCAGAGCACGGTGAGGTTCGGCTCTGCGGACGGACCGAGATTGCGCAGCGTGTTGAGTATTCTGAACGAATTTTTAGTAACCAGAGTTCTGCCGTCGTCACACATTCCTCCGACCGCCTCGGTTATCCACATGGGATCCCCCGCGAAAAGGCTGTTGTACTCGGGCGTGCGCAGATGCCTTGCCATGCGGAGTTTCATGACGAAATCGTCCATTATCTCCTGCGCTCCGCTCTCGTCAAGCGTACCTTCGGCAATGTCGCGCTCAAAGTAAATATCGAGAAAGGTCGACGTGCGTCCGAGGCTCATCGCCGCACCGTTCTGCTCCTTTATCGCGCCGAGATATCCGAAGTACAGCCACTGCACCGCCTCCCTCGCACACGTTGCGGGGCGGGATATGTCGTATCCGTACATTGCCGCCATTTCCTTGAGCTTTCCGAGAAAAGCAATTTGCTGATAGAGCTCCTCAAGGCGGCGTACCGTTTCCGCATCAACAAGTGATGAGGCAAGCTCGCGCTTGTCCTCGCGCTTGCGCTCAATGAGATGATCAACGCCGTAGAGCGCCACTCTGCGGTAATCTCCGATTATTCTTCCCCTGCCATAGGCGTCGGGCAGTCCCGTAATTATCCCGCAGTGGCGCGCCGCGCGTATTTCATCGTTGTAAACACGGAAAACACCGTCGTTGTGCGTGGTTCGGAATCTGAATTCCTCCTCAACCTTCTCCGACAGCTTGTATCCGTAAGCCTCGCATGCCTTTCGCGTCATGTTTATACCGCCGAAGGGATTGACGCCGCGCTTGAGCGGCGCGTCGGTCTGAAGTCCGACTATTATCTCGTTTTCACGATCGAGATACCCCGGTGCGTAGCTTGTCAGCGAGCTGACGGTCTCCGTGTCAACATCGAGCACTCCTCCGCGTTCTGCCTCCCGTGCAAGCAACTCGCCGAGTTTATTGCGCAGACGCGCGGTTCGCTCTGTCGCACCGCAAAGAAAGTCAGCATCTCCCATATATGGGGTCACGTTCGTATGAATAAAATCCGCGACGTCGATCTCATCCTGCCATTTTCCGCTTTTAAAATTTCTCCATGCTTCCATTTTTATATCTCCTTGTGCCTGAATTTTACCGCCCGACAACAAAAAGGGCGGTATCCGAAATCGAATACTGCCCAGACGGTCGGCAAAAACAAGCGCTCCGCTCACTGTGGTAGCCCACAATAATCCGTCAGAGACGGAACACCGCAAATTATGTCGGCAAGCAGGCGAACGACATCGCCCCCGCCGTTACGGTCTTATTTTACCATAACATTTTCCGTGTGTCAATGGAACACATGAAAATTTTTATGTACCCGATCATGATGCATATCGTCCTGATATAGGAGAAAATCGCACATAATGCTCGGTGAACCGTCTTTCCTCTTACACAACAGCCCCTTGCAGAAAGAACTTTCCTGCAAGGGGCTGTTTGTTAATTTATTTTCGCTACATTATGAACTCAATATCTTTAACAAGAAAAAACGTCGTACTCAATCATCATTGCCAGCCGCAGATCTCACAACAGTGCCGTTTACGGAAATATTTCCTTTTGTGACACCCGTGACTGCTACGTCGTGAATGTAAAGCTCATTGGTCTTATTGCTGCTCAAATTCGTGGAAGAACCATCGATTTTTGCTCCGTTCACGGTGCACTTTTCGTCATGCGAGAAGAAGGTTGAGGCATCGCTGTCTGCGCTCAAGACAATCACGCCGCGTTCCCAACCGTCCGCCGAAGTAATTGCAACATTGTTGAGAACACAATATGCCTCTGTCGGATAAGATCCTGACAGGTAATCGCCGACTACTACCGCACCGCACATAACGCCGTTTCCGTTGCCCCATGCTGAATCGCTACGGTACGTATTGCTATAATTCGTTTCCGAACCAACCGTACCATAATATCTGGCGTGTATTTTGGAATTGGAAATCACGGCTGTTCCAGCTCTTACCATAATGCCCTGTTCGTCCGCTTCGATATAGCTATCACTTACATTCAGCATTCCTGATACGTTAAGGCAAATCCCTGCTGCCTCACTGAATATTTTGGTGGATTCAACGTTGATCATTACGTCTTCAGAATTCCCATCTCCTGCATTTGTAGCGATACCAAAGCCGGTGGTTTTGATGACAGAATTTTTGATCGTTACGGAAGATGCTTTCTGGTCAGAATATACTCCCGAGCCGGTTGTCTCTATCGTAAC
>JBJDZF010000174.1:10440-18463 GCA_051867855.1 Eubacteriales bacterium | reverse complement strand
ATGTTGTTTTGATTTTAGAGAGCGAGGCGGCGGGAGCAAGCCCCCGCCCTACGATTACAGATATCGTTTGTGCATATAAATCGTTGACAACGAGAGAATGTAAAAATTACGAATTTGACGGAAAATTGTTTCAAATTTCATTTTTTGAGCATATAATCCGAGGCAGAGAGGATTATGAGGAAATTGTTAAATACATTTACGAAAACCCGATTCGTTGGTACTGCGACAAATTATATACAGAAGAATAGGGGTATTGGAAAAACAGAGCGATAAATAAGAATTTGTTGACCGGAGGTAACTGCTATGAAAAAAATGATTTCGTTTCTTTTGATAATGATGCTGCTACTATTTACAGTAGGGTGTAATTCGGAGCAAGCCCCCTCAAAGCTTGCGGAGCTTGAAAAATACTCTGCTATGATAATGGACGGCACGACTTCAATTGAGGTAGAATATGACTATATTGAGGGAGAATTTACCACTTATGAATTTATCATTGAAAATCAAGAAACAATTGAAAAAATAATGTCAGAAATATTCAATATAGAGTTGAAGGATTACCCTAAAAGTCAAGATATAGATTTTTATCAACGCTCGATTACTGTGAAACAAGGTGACAGTGAGTATTATATTCACTTGGGATACACTTCCGATGAAAACGGTAATAAATATTTATGTCAATCTCAAAAAGTGTGTGAAATTATAGAGCAATATATCGAAGAAAATTTGATACAATAACGACAAATTCCAATTTATCGGGCAGAAAACCCCGGCAGACCTTGAAAGATCTGCCGGGGCTTTCTACTTGTTTACTGCGGAGCCGAAGCCCATAAAATAATCGAGATCAGTTATCAAACGACATTTTGATCTGCGAGGTCTGATTCTGCTTGTGCTTTTCCATGAGCTTGTGGATTCTCTTGACGGGATTGAGCAACTCGCTGATCGTATCGTCATGGTTGAGAGTGTCAATGATGTAGGAAACGTATTTGCACATATTAACTTCAACATACCAGTCTCTGGTGAGAAGCTCGGGGGTGCGGTATACAAGGTTTGTCGTGAATACCTTGTCGAATATTCCCTCGGCATGCGCTTTATCGAACTTCGAGAGACCGTCGGTGAAGAGCCCGAATGTGGCAAACGCGAATATGCGCTTTGCGCCCTTTTCCTTGAGCTGGAGCGCAACATCAAGCAGGGATTCTCCCGACGATATCATGTCGTCGACGATTATGACGTCCTTGCCCGAAAGGTCCTTGCCGAGGTACTCATGAGCCTCAATGGGATTTCTTCCGTTTACGACGACGGAGTAATTACGGCGCTTGTAGAACATACCGATATCGAGTCCGAGGACGGAGGAATAGTACATACAGCGTGCCATAGCACCCTCGTCGGGAGAAATTATCATCAGATCATCCTTGTCAAGGGTCACGTCGGGAACGTTTCTGACAAGGGCTTTTATCATCTGGTAAGTGGGTCTTACGTCGTCGAAGCCGGAAAGCGGAATGGCATTCTGGATTCTCGAGTCGTGGGCGTCGAAAGTAATGATGTTGGTAACACCCATGTTAACGAGTTCCTGGAGCATAATGGCACAGTCGAGAGACTCCCTGCCGGATCTCTTGTGCTGCCTGCCCTCATAGAGCATCGGCATGATTACGGAAACACGCCTTGCCTTTCCGGCATTCGCGGCGATAATTCTCTTGAGATCCGCATAGTGGTCATCCGGACTCATGGGGACCTCAACACCGTACATTTTGTACGTTACGCCGTAGTTGAACACGTCGCAGATTATATACAGATCATGACCGCGGAGCGACTGATGCAGTATACCCTTGCCCTCGCCGGTGCCGAAACGCGGGCAATCCGCGTCCACCAAAAATGTTTCGTCACCACCGTGACGGCGCCACTCCTTGAGATAATAGTCCACCTGTGCCGCAAACTGCTCGCAGCCTCTCATTCCGATAACGCTCAGATCAGCGTACTGTGATTCTTTCATATGCTCCTCCGCCGTTTGTTCAAAGATTCGATCTTAACCGACATAAATTATAGCATATTTCCGCGCTTTTGCCAAGGCGTTTTTTGATTTTTAGTCCGTATTTTGTCAAAACATTACTTTGCATAAATAAAATGTCGTACGGACGGCAGATTATTGTTGACATTAATGTTTTTGATGAAAAAAACAGGCAAAAGGGAAAAGATATACGACTTATCTGCGCACCTCGCACGTCCATTATACGTGCGGGGTCATTTTATTTCCACGACTGTGACCCCTCCGTCACCCTCGCCGTACTTTCCTATACGGAAAGAGGAGATCCGCGGGTCGCCGCGCAGGTGGCTCCAAAGAATGTTTTTGAGCGCTCCCGTACCTTTGCCGTGTATCACCCGAACGGTACGGAAGCCGGAGAGCATGGCCTCGTCGAGATATTTGTCAAGGGCGTTCCAACCCTCCTCACCTGTCATGCCGCGCAGGTCGATCTCGTCCCTGAAATCCCGTGAGACCGATACCTTGACCGACGACGGGCGTATATCCTTTTTCTTTCCGTCAGCGTCAGTGAACGACGCGGTGTTTTCGATCAGTTGCAGGTCGGACAGTTCCGCCTTTGTTTTTATTATCCCCGCCTGAACTCCGACCTTCCCGGATTTGTCCGGTTCGTCGGTCACGACCGCTTTCTTTCCGAGGCTCACTATCATTACCTCGTCTCCGCGCCGCAGCTTGCGCGGGAGCTTGTAGTCCTTTTCGATCGTGCGTTCTTCCACGGGGTTGAATTTGTCACTGTTGTCGCGCAGATGCTCTTTTATTGCGCGCCGTGCGCTTGTCAGCTCCTCGCCGAGCTTTTCGCTCTCGCGGGCGCGTCTCACCCTGTCCATTTGCGATAGAATGAAGTCGCTTGACGCCTTGGCGCTATCGACCATTGCCGCCGCTTTGGATTTTGCTTTTTCCAGTTCGGATTCGGATTCGGCAAGACGCTTTGAGATCAACGCCTCGGAATCGCTTTTGAAACGTTCGTATTCCGCTTTCATGCGCTCGATCTCTTCGAGCTTACGGTCCATCTCAAATCTGCTTTCCTCAAGCGCGCCTATGACGTTTTCAAAATGCTTGTTTTCCGTACCGACAAGCTCCGATGCGCGGTTGATTATTCTGTCGGGCAATCCGAGCTTTGAGGATATGGCGAAAGCGTTTGACTTGCCGGGCGCACCCATGATAAGACGGTATGTGGGGCGCAGAGTATCGACATCGAACTCGCAGGATGCGTTGCAGACTCCCGGGGTGTCGAGCGCATAGGTCTTAAGCTCTGTATAATGTGTCGTTGCGGCACAGAGCGCACCCGAAGAGCGGACGTCCTCAATGACGGCGACGGCAAGTGCCGCGCCCTCAACGGGATCGGTGCCCGCTCCAAGCTCATCGAAGAGCACGAGAGAACGATCGTTTTTGTGTTTTATGATTCCAACGATATTTACCATATGGGACGAGAAGGTGGAGAGCGACTGCTCTATACTCTGCTCGTCTCCGAGGTCCACAAGTATACGCTCAAAAACGCAGAGACCGGATCCGTCCTCCGCGGGAATATGAAGCCCCGACTGTGCCATGAGCGCGAACAGTCCGAGAGTTTTCAGCGTGACGGTTTTTCCTCCGGTGTTAGGTCCCGTTATGATGAGAGTGTCAAACTCTCCGCCGAGCGAAACGTCGATCGGAACGACCGCCTCGCGGTCGATGAGCGGATGTCTCGCGCGCTTGAGCGTTATCTTGCGCTCGGAAATAATATCAGGCTCGCAGGCGTCCATTTTCGCCGACAGCTCGGCACAGCCGAATGCAAAGGCAAGCTCGGTTATATTGGAATAGTTGAGGTTCAGCGACGGCGTGATGCCCGCGACGTCCGCGGAAAGCTCGGCAAGAATACGCTCGATCTCGTGTGCTTCCTTTGATTCGAGCGTGCGAAGTTCGTTGTTGGCGTCGACAACCGTCATCGGTTCTACGAAAACGGTTGCGCCCGAAGAAGAGGTGTCGTGGACAAGCCCCTTTATCTCGTTTCGGTACTCCGCCTTTACCGGCACAACATACCTGCCGTTGCGCATGGTCACGATGTTTTCCTGAAGATATCTGGCGTATGCACCGCCGATGTATTTCTGGAGAGCTTCCTTAATCCTTGCGTTCATCGAGCGTATCTTTCGCCGTATATCTGCAAGTGCAGTGCTCGCGTCGTCAGATATAAGCTCTTCGGAAATGATCGAGCGACAGATCTTGTCCTCGAGAAAACGGTTCGGAAGCAAGCGCTCGAAAACTTCATCGAGCACGGTGGGGAAAGTCCTGTTTTGCTGTATATAATCGCGCAGAAGGCGCGCCGTGCGCAGGAGCGCGGCGACGTCGAGCAGCTCCCGCGTGCCGAGAGTTGCCCCCTTCAGGGCGCGATCGCATATCCCGCGTACGTCCGAGATGTCACCGAAGGGCGGATATCCCTTGACGTCGACAAGACGCTTTGCGTCGGTCGTGCGCTTCTGGCGACTTATGACTCTGTCCTCCACAGCCGTCGGCTCGAGCGTGTCTGCCATGAGACGCGCTCCCTCGGTACGGCAACAGTCGCGCAGAAGTCGGCGCACTTTATCGAATTCAAGTGTTTTTACAGATTTTTCCGAAATGCTCATTGCTTACTGAAGTCCTTTACGGGTTCACATATTGAATGGTAGAAATCGAGGGTCTCAAAGCCCCGCTCGAGATGAAATTGCAGATATTTTTCTCCTGCGTCCGAGAACGCGTCAATGTCGTCCCCGCTTGCAAGCGAAAATGAAAAGAGGCGCTTGACCGGAGCGTGGACGCAGTATTCGGCGGCGGCGCTGACCCCTGGCGTGAGGGAAATCAGCAGAGTTTTTTCGGCGTATGGGTCAAAGTCCCTTCCTTCCGAGACACGCTTTACGGGAATGCCGCGATTCAGACATTCGGAACAGAGAAGCGTGCCGCCCGCAACGTCGAGATAAAAGGTACCGTCGTTCTTCTTTCCGCATCTCTCGCAGACGGACAGGTCGGGGCAAAAGCCGGAGTGGGCGGCGCT
The DNA here is from genome assembly GCA_051867855.1 of Eubacteriales bacterium. Lineage (GTDB taxonomy): Bacteria > Bacillota > Clostridia > Oscillospirales > CAG-272 > HGM12713. The sequence continues at coordinate 13,427 of JBJDZF010000174.1, read as the reverse complement.
AAAGAATTCGAACGCACCCTTGATCTGTCCGAGCGGGCGAAGCTTTACGCTCACTGCGTACAGAGTGTTGAGCACCGCGCTCAGAAGCTCGGCATCGGGCACGTCCTCGCCCGATATTTCGCCTGCGATATCGAGGATGTAAGCGGCAAGGGCAAAGCCCTCAATGTCCGAATTAAGCCCGAAAAAGCTGTCGTTTACGGAGCCTCCCGCAAGCCACTTGGTGCCGTTTTTCTCGTAATATTCAAAATTTCCGTAGGTGAAAACGCGGCAGAGTGCAAGATTTTTGCTCTGCACGGAGCGCGTACCCTTCGCGATAAAGAACATCTTTCCGTATTCTGCGGTAAGGACCGTCAGAAGTCTGTCGTTCTCTCCGAATGTGCTTTCGCGCAATACCAGACCGTCAACCGTTTTTCTCACGGTCACACCTCCCCAAAACTGCTTTATCTGTCCTCGGTGTAGCCGAAATTTCCGACGGTACGCGCGCTCTCGCGCCAGTTCTCCTTGACCTTGACCCAGAGATTGAGATATACCTTGGTCCCGAACATTTTTTCAAGGTCCCCACGCGCGTACGTCCCGATGAGCTTGAGCGCCTCTCCGTTTTTGCCTACTATGATACCCTTATGCGAGGCTTTCTCGCAGAAAATCTCGGCACGTATACGTATGAGGGTTCCCTCGTCACGGAATTCCTCGATGACGACCGCCGTGCCGTGCGGCACCTCTTTGTCGAGCGTGCGCAGTATCTTCTCGCGGATTATTTCGGAGGCTATCTGTCTCTCGGGCTGATCCGTCACCATATCCTGCGGGAAAAACCATTCGGATTCTCCGAGAAATTTCTCACATTCCCCGAGAAGCTCGTCCACGTTTTTGCCGTTTTTGGCGCATATCGGAACGAATGCGTCAAAGCTGTGCTTTGCGGCGTAAGCGCTTATGGTCTGTGCCAGCTGTTCGCGTCGGCAGGTGTCTGTCTTATTGAGCGCGAGGAGCGACGGCAGCCCCGATCTTTTCAGATATGCGATGACGTTTTCCTCGACCTGCGAGATCTCCTTTGACGCATCCACCACCAGTATTACCGCGTCTGCGTCCGTCATGCTTGAGTTCGCGGTCTTTACCATAAACTCCCCGAGGCTGTTTTTGGGATTGTGTATTCCGGGTGTATCGAGGAAAACAAACTGGGACTCTCCCGCCGTGTGTATCCCTATGATGCGGTTGCGGGTCGTTTGCGGCTTATTTGAGACGATGGCGACCTTTTCACCGAGAATTGAATTCATAAGTGTGGATTTTCCGACGTTCGGGCGTCCCACGATTGCTATAAATCCTGTTTGTTTCATTTTCGTCCTTTCGTTTCGGGAAAATTATTTCACGTCCAGTCCCATGATGTGCATGATATCGTGCTGTCGGCGGCGCATATCGGCGTCCTGCTCCTCGCCTTGCACGTGGTCATAACCCAGCAGATGGAGCATTGAGTGAGCGCACAGAAACGCAGTTTCGCGCTCGAATGAATGTCCGAATTCGTTTGCCTGCTCCCGGGCGCGTTCGAGCGATATCACAATGTCGCCGAGCATACGGTCGCAGGAGTCGTCCGCAGGCGGTTCTTCGCTCTCACCGTACTCGATGAGAGGGAATGAGAGCACATCGGTGGGGGCGTCGATAGCGCGGAATTTTTTGTTGAGTACGCGTATGCCCTCGTTGTCCGTGAGTGTTATCGATATCTCGCACGGATCACGGTAATTTTCATAGGCAAGCGTCGCCTCTGCCGCACGTCGCAGGAGCATCTTGAGCTTGTACGTCACGGGTATCTTATCCTGTGAATTTTCAAAATATATTGTGAGTCTGTTCTTCATTTTTGCTTACCTGCCGTCGTTTTTTCCCGTCCCGCTGTTTCTGCTCGCCTTGAAACTGCGCGTACGCGCTGCGGGGTCACTCTTTTCGCTCTTTTCGTATTTCTCATACGCCTGTATTATTTTCTGTACAAGCTTATGCCGGACGACGTCCCGGTCGGTGAATCGGTGGATCACGATATCGTCGATTCCGTCGAGGATCTTAACTGCCGCCGCAAGACCGCTTTTCTGGGAGCGGGGGAGGTCGGTCTGTGTGAGGTCGCCCGTGATCACTGCCTTCGAGTTAAATCCCAGACGCGTCAGAAACATTTTCATCTGCTCGGGAGTTGCGTTCTGCGCCTCGTCGAGAATAATAAAACTATCGTCGAGAGTCCGTCCGCGCATATATGCAAGCGGTGCTATTTCGATCGTGCCCTTTTCGATATGACGCTGGTAGTTTTCCGCGCCCATCATCTCGAACAGGGCATCGTAAAGCGGTCGCAGATAGGGGTCTATCTTGCTTTGCAGGTCGCCCGGCAGGAAGCCGAGCTTCTCGCCCGCTTCTATTGCGGGGCGGGTGAGTATTATTCTCGAGACCTGCTTGTCCCGCAGTGCCTTGACCGCCATTGCCACGGCAAGAAAGGTTTTGCCCGTACCGGCGGGACCGACGCCGAACACGACGGTGTTCTTTGCAATCGAGTCGACATATTTGCGCTGTCCGACGGTTTTCGCCTTGAGCGGCTTACCCTTTGCGGTTATGCAGATGCAGTCCTGCTCAAGTCCGGCAAGCTCGCTTTGTCTGCCGTCTCTCACCATGTCGAGAACATATCCCACCTGCTGTTCGTTCAGGGACTCGTTATACCTTGCCATATCCTTGAGAAATTTAATGCTGTCCGCGGCAAGGCATACTTTTTCGGCATCCTCTCCGTTTATCATGACCGCGTCTCCGTCCTCGTCCGAGCGGTTATATATACGCACGTCAAATGTCTTTTCTATCATTCTCACATTTATGTCATAGCTTCCGAATACGCGTGCGGTTATTTCGTTGTTTTCTATTTTTACCGTTTTCTGTTCCATATCTGTCCTTGTAGAGTTTTTTCATGTGGTAAGGTTTTTTCGGGATCCTTAAGGGCGCTTTTTTCGAAAAGCACCTACGTGTGTTTTTGCTTT
>JBJDZF010000174.1:0-10340 GCA_051867855.1 Eubacteriales bacterium | reverse complement strand
GTGGGAAGAGCTCGTTGCAATGCAGATTCTTTCGGGGGGCGACAGTCAGTAAAGTATTTGCGGGATCCTTAAGGGCGCTTTTTTCAAAAAGCACCTACGTGTGTTTTTGCTTTGTGGGAAGAGCTCGTTGCAATGCAGATTCTTTCGGGGGGCGACAGTCAGTAAAGTTTTTGCGGGATTCTTAAGGGCGCTTTTTTCAAAAAGCACCCTTAAGGTTCTCTGCTTTTCACTATCGGTATCTCGACTTGCCTTGCAATGTTGCGAATAAGGTATGAGGTGCAGTCAAGCACAAATACATCCTCGGAAATTTCCGACGTGTATTCGCGGCTGATAAGCTCGGCTTTAGGGTCAAGCTCCGCCTCTTTGCACCGAAGCGTGTACATTGCAAGCTGTGCGGCGGACTGCTCCGAGCGTTCGGCGGTTTCGGAAGCGTATTCCATGTGCTTTACCGTACGCACGCCGAAGGGCAGACTGCCACCTCCGAGTACGTTCAAATACTCCACCGTATCTATTGTATCACAAGTATCGTATAAATTTCCAGTACTTGAGTAAATTTTTATCTCTTTATCGAAAAAAACAAGGTGTTTTTCCGTGCTTACGTTGCCTGTATATACTTTCTTTTCGTATTTAAGCGGGATTTCTATATGAAAATCGTTTTTTGTTCGGGCAAGAACTCTACCGTGCGCGCAGGTATAACGGTAACCCATAGTCTCCGAATCGTATATGCCGCTGACGAGAAGCTCACCGCGCCGCACATGGTCGCCTATCATGGTTACGATATTTCCCCTGACCTCCTCGAAAAGCTCGATACGCCCGTCGGCGTCGGCAACCAGATTTGCCGCTTCGTATTCGGTTTCTCCGTCCTTTATCTGCGTTTCCCTGATCTCTACATGAGCTACCGTTCCGATTATGTTTACGCTTATCCATGATATGTCGTCGGAGTATATGGTAACTCTGTTTTGCAGACTGTCGATGTCAATGTCTTTGATCCGGCTTCCGATATGCAGCCCGCAGGCTTTCAGTTGATCTGTGACCTCACTTTGCCGAAGCCTGTTTGCCCCGTCTATCTCAATGTCCCAAATTACCGTACCGGACATTGCGATCACTGCGAAGAAGATGACGATCCCGATGAAAAAGCCGTATCTGTGCCTGTAACGTCCGAGCAGATCCGGTACTCCTTTTTCCGCCCTTTGCGTCAGCGGAATACCGCAGGCGGTGCATATTGCAGCGAGCTTTGAGGCAGTACGCAGGTCACATTCGAATATAAACCGGTCCTCTTCCGTGCGCTGTCTGCGGTACACGAGCTTTTCTCTCATGCAGATGTTCATGATCTCGGCGGCGTATGTAATGTCGGTCTGAAGTATCTTGTATCCGAACAGAAATATGATCGCGTTTGCCATTTCAGACCTCCGTGCCGTCGTCAAAGGAAATACTGTCTATGCGCCCGTCGATTCCGACCGCTCCTACATAATATGAAGTGCAGAGAAGGCGGCTCCCGCGTACACATAGTATGCCGTCCTTCATTTCGAGCCGTATTTCGCACGGAGAGTACAGCAGTATCTTTCCGCACCCCCGAACGGTCAGCGAACTGCGGCAACGGAGTTCAACCGTACTCCCGCCCGGTACGATGTCGGGCGGTATGTCGAGATACCTGTTGATGCGCTCGCCGAGACTTTCGACCTCTGTGCTTTTCCTGTCGGCGCGTCGGCGCGCTTCCTTGTATTTTTTTCCGTTTTGCATGGTTTATCAACTCCTTACAAAATCCCCGTATTGCCGTAAAAGAGGCGAAAACAAGAGCGTGTCGGACTTTTATTTACCTTGCGGAGAATAATATTTACCGATCCAAAGTAAATATTTACCGATAGCTCTCTTCGGAATATTCTATGCGAAACGGCGGTATTAAATGATGCGAAATGTGCAAAAAAAAGTAAAAGCAGACGACGGCGGCGCCTCTTACGACGTAAAAAAGAAAAAAGGCGGTGCCTGCTCATCGCTTATCCGCCTGACGCCGGGGCAGATCATATTCTGCGGAATGAGTGTTTTTTCGCTGTTTCTGATAATAAGAAATTCGGATATCGCCATAGATTATATGATGCGCGGAATGAAGCTTTGCACGACGACTGTTATTCCCTCGCTTTTTCCGTTTATGGTGACCTCGGAGCTGATTGTGATGAGCGGGGCGGGGGAGGCGTTCGGAAAACTGCTCGGGAAGCCCGCAAAGTTTCTTTTCGGAATCGGAGGCGGCGGCTGTTGCGCTTTTCTGTTGGGAACTCTGTGCGGCTTCCCTGTGGGGACGAGAAGTGCAGTATCGCTTTACCGACAGGGTGCAATTACAAAAAGCGAGCTTTCGCACATAATAACATTTTCAAACAACCCAAGCTCCGCTTTCGTTATAAGCGCCGTGGGAGTATCCCTGTTCGGTTGCCGGAAATTCGGCGTGGCGCTGTATTTCATGACGCTTGCGTCATCCGTGATAACGGGAATTGCGGGGGGGATCATACGCAAGATCGCGACGCGCCGCCGTGGCGCGGCTGAAGACGGAGAACGCGTGGAATGTTATCCCGACGGCTCGGGCGAAAGAAAAAGATCGGCAGGCATCGGCGGCTTTACATCGGCGATAACATCGGCGGCATCAGGAATGTTAAACGTCTGCGCGTTTGTGATATTCTTTTCCGCGTTTATGGGTACGCTCGGTACGCTCTTGTCGTCTGTTGGTCTGTCGGGCAGAGCAAGCGCTTTTATATTCTGTATCTTCGAGCTCACGGGCGGCGTCTGTTCCGCCTCGGGCTTAACTCCCGTGGGCGTCGGAGCGGTAATGGCGGCATTTGCGGTAGGCTGGTCCGGGCTTTCGGTCCATTTTCAGATAATAAGTCTGTGCAACGGAATAAACATATCTTTCAGACCTTTTTTTGCCGCCAAGCTCGCACAGGGGATAATTAACGCCATTATGATGCGGATATATTTGCATTTTGCCCGGGACAGCTTTATATTCGACGTCAAGAGCGTTGCGGTACTTCCGGTAGGGAGCGGAGCGACACACGGCACTTTTGCCGTCATCGCCTGCGCAATATTCTTTCTCTCGCTCTTACTTCCGGCGGTTTTACGCATGAGGGAGTAATGGCTTTTGCACAGGGGAACTTCTTGAAAGCAGTTCCACTCCGCACCTCCCTTCAAGAACTTCGGACTTGGATAAACTATGACAGGTCAAAAGCTTTTGAAAAGGGTGCGGGGAAAACTTTTCTCGAAAAGTTTTCCCCGCAAAAAATAATATTGTTTCCCCCGTTACTCGCAGATCACCTGCGCTTCAAGGCATATTCTTCCGGCTTGATTGACTGTCTTGAAGAAACAGCCGCTCTCCGAGTCGGCGCGGAACACATCGAGCTCTTCGCCGAACGGCGCTTCATGAAGATACGACAGAGTCATGCCTCTTATCTTTTCCGTTGACCCGAGCGGCATGAAGTCGCAGAGCATATCCGGGTAACGTGTGTTGTTCATGTGCATATTGTAATCGATATCCGAGTAGACTATTTTTCGCCTTCCGAGGTGTTCAAAGGACTCTGCGGGCGGCAGTTTTATGCGTGCGGGGGCGTTTACGTTCAGCGGCGGCTCGGGCTCAAAGCCGAAATCGATCTTATCCGAGCGAACGAGTGAACCGTCCTTCAGATCAACGAGCGCCCACACGGACGACGCCTGCGCCATGACCTCGCCGTCCCGCAGGATGCGGAAGCAACGGTTGAACGCGAACCCGCGCCCCTCGCAGGTAAAGGTCTCAACGTCGATATCTTCGTACGCGTAGATCGGACTTACGAAGTCAAGCGATATCCTGCTGAGAATAAACGCAAGTCCGTTTTCGTCCCGCATTGCGTCAAGCCTTTTTCCCGCACTCTCAAACTGCAGATTAGCCGTCTCCTGCAAATATACGAGAACGGATGACGGGCGCATCTTTCTGCCCGCGTCCGTGTCGTGCCACTTTGTCTTATAATGTTCTGTGTATTTCATCTTCCGCCTCCGTGACTGTACTCACAATATGGTAACAGATAATTGCTTTCAAATCAAGGAGATAAATAAAAATTTATTTGATTAAAGTATTAATTTTTTAATATTTTGCCTTGCGTGGCGGAACTTACGGCGCTCACGCGGTAATAAACGTGTTCTTTTCCGACGTGTTTTCCGCCCGTGCTTCGTGGGTATCGGCGCTTGTCTGCGGCGCGCCGGCTACGTGAACGGCAGCGGGTGTCGCCTGTGCGCCGAGTCCGAAGCTCACGGCAATGGCGTTGTTGACCTCATTCATAATTCCGTCGTCGAGATGTCCCATCTTTTCCTTAAGTCTCTGCTTGTCGAGGGTGCGTATCTGCTCGAGCAGTACGACGGAATCCTTGGCAAGTCCGACCTTGTCCGCATATATATCTATATGTGTCGGAAGTCTTGTCTTGCCCATCCGGGACGTTATCGCCGCGGCGATGACCGTGGGACTGTATCTGTTTCCGATGTCGTTTTGAACTATCAGTACGGGACGGAGTCCGCCTTGCTCGGAACCGACGACGGGGCTAAGGTCGGCGTAATAGATGTCTCCGCGTTTTACACTCATTTTTTATGACGATTCCTTTCTTGCTTTTTTGCTCCGACGGTGCGTTGCGCAGGGCGCCGCGAAGCCTGTCTGTTTTTGACGGTACAATTTGGAATTCCGGATATCCTTTTCCGTTCAACTATATTTTTGCCGTGTATCTCCCTTTTTTAAACACGGTTGTAAATAATTGACGATGGAATTTTTATCCTTAACGGGAAAGCGCCCGAACAATGCGCTTCTCCCACCAACAGTTTATTTCGTTTTGGCTCCATTCGTTAAAACCGACAGAAATTACATTTTGACGTTGTGCAGGAAAGAAGGTCAAAAAGGGAATGTTATAATAGAAAAGACAGAAGAACGGAGTGACGCGGATGAAAATAAAAATTTTATCGGTTGCGGTGCTTTGCGCCGCGCTTGTACTTGTTTGCTGCGGACAGGCGCGTGAGTGTGCACGCCGGCGCGGGCTTTCGCTGTATTTCCCGTCTGTGGGGGACAACGGCTGCGTACTTATACAAATGGACGGAGTGACGGTGCTCGCTGACCCGCCCGAGGGATATTTACAGACATGGGAAAACATCGGAAGAATAGATTATCTTGTGCTTTCGGTGCTCTCGGACAACATTCTCGGAGGCGCCGGGGAAATTTTGAGTATGCACGATATAGGGCAGATCCTGTTGCCCGGATATCGGTGCAACAGCGGCAAATACAGTTCATTCATGGATGCGGCGAATGAAAAAAACACCCCCGTCCGGATTGCGGACGGGGATGTTTCGATATCCTCGGAGAACGGCACGCTGAAGGTCATTCCGACCCGCGGCGGACCGTATCGCGACGAGGACAACTATTCATTTATGTGTTCGCTTACGTACGGAAACTTCGGATTCCTCTACGCTGCCGACGCAATGTCGGCAAGATGCCGCGAATTTCTGCGCGGTGCCGAGGCGGTGAGATACACGCTCATAAAGATACCTCACACAGAGGCGATGAGCGCGGGGGCAGAGGAGCTTATTGACGCTTTTGATTACAGGTATGCGGTAATATGTGCATCTTCGCGCGAGAATACAGACAAACGATTTACCGAAAAGCTCGGAAAAAACGGCGTCGAGGTGTACGGCACGTATTCGGGCGGTGTTTCGTTCATTTGCCGCGACGGCGAGGTAAGAGTCGGATACGTGCGTCAGTAGTTGTCGCTGCCGTCGTCCGGTACGACCTCTCTGAATGCTTTTATTGCACATTCTATCATGTCGTCGCTCGGCTCAAGAACCGTGATGTGCTGGAGCCACATTCCGGGCGCGGAAATGATGCGGGTAAAAAGATTATCGCGCCTGCCCGCGAGTTTTATGAGCTCATATCCGATACCCACGATCAGCGGTATCAGGAGTATTTTGATGAGGACTCTTATGAGTGTGGGCGGAACGGAACCGCGTATCCATATGAAGAGCGGGTCGATGAAGAACGAAATAAACATTCCGACGAGAAGCATGAGTATGAGGAAGGAGGTTCCGCATCTGGGATGAAATCTGCGCTCTCCGCGCACGTTTTCGACCGTAAGCTCCTTTCCGTGCTCATAGCAGAAAATTGTTTTGTGCTCCGCACCGTGGTACATAAATGTGCGTCTGATGTCCTTCATGAGCGTTACAAGCGCCATGTAGGCGACAAGCACCGCGATCTTCAGTACTCCCTCGAATACCGACTTGATCAGCGAGGCAAGTGCCGCGTTGTCGGGCTTGAGAACGGGGAGAGCCTTTGTGAGCCATGTGTAAATATAAGACGGGAGCATGACGAACAGAAGGATCGCGAGGGCTACGCCGATAATAGAGGCAATAACCATAATGACTCCGAAAACGGCGTGCGTGGAGTCCTTCTTTTCTTTCTTTTCGTCGCTTTTATTGCTTTCGGGCATACTGTTTGTTTGAGTGCCCTCACGCTCCGTTTCGGAGCATGAAGCTGGCGCGTCGTCTGCATCGGTTTGTACGCTCTGAATTTCAGCGTCACCCGCAACAGATTCACTTTCGGTTGCCGATGCCTCCGGTCCTGCGGCTTCCGACATTTGAGTTGCAGTCTCCGATCTGTCGGATCCGGATATCTTCGATGCACCAACGTCTCCGTTTTTCTCCAGCTTTTCCTCTTCAAGTCCGGCGATTTCGGCAGAGCGCATGAGACATTTATAGCCGAAAAGCATTGAGTCGATGAAGTTGAAAACGCCGCGGATTATCGGCATTTTGCGAATTTTTGATTTGCCCGAGGTTTGTGTTTCCCATTTTTCAAGGATAATTTCGTTTTGCGGATTTCGCACCGCCATGGCGGTGATCTTCGGTCCGCGCATCATGATACCCTCGATCAGCGCCTGACCGCCGATAGAGGTCTTTTTTCCCGAATTGTGTTTATCAGCCAAAGATATATCTCCTTTACATACACTTAAATTTGTTTAGTTATATAAAACGGTATGGTTTTCGTTATTATGAGATCATCGGATCAGCGGCACCTCGGGTTTCCGTCCGGATCCATATACCATGTGTCAATGCCGTCTGCCGGTGTTTCCGAGTAGAAATACACGTCGGCGTCGATCAGAGCGTCGTTACCCTCGCCGCCCGTGGCTATGTCGACCGAATCCCACTCTTCGGGAGTCCCGTAAACGAATACTGACACAAACGAGTCGCAAGAGAAGAACGCGCTGTCCTCAAAGGCAAGCTCCGATGCGTGGCACATGAGAGTTTTAAGCAACGTACACATCTCAAAAGCATTCTCGCATACGGTATTTACACTGTCGGGCAGACGCACGTCCGTAAGCGAGGAACAACCGGAGAACGCGGCGAACGGTATCTTTTCAAGTGATTCGCCAAAGCTTATCGCCGAGAGGGCGTTGCAGTTGGCGAAGGCTTTTTCGCCAAGCGAGGTGATCCTTCCCTTAACTTCGATTTCAATGTCCGAGCAGCCCTCAAATGCCGAAGCGCCTATGGCACTCACGGATTCGGGAACCACGATCTTTTTCACGCTTTCGGAAGATAGCGAACGGAATGCGCCCTCACCGATAGCGGTAACTTCGTATCCCGCAATGCTTTTCGGAATACTGATGCTTGAAAGCTTGCCGTTATAACCCGTTATCGTTGCCTTGCCGCCTTCCTGCGTATAGGTGAAAACGGTTCGGGCGTCTATCCACTGTGCTGTAAGCGTCATGTCCGAGCTTACCGTGTCCGTGCCGAAATCCCACATCACGGTGCCGTTGAGCCAGCCGTTAAAGATGTAATTGTCCTTTTCGGGTGCGACCGGCTCCGCTATCTTCTGACCCGAGCGGACCGTGCGCGGCTCTATCTCTCCCGCGCCCGCCGTATTGAAGCTTACCGTGAAGTAAACAGCGTCCGTATCCTGTCCCTTTTCGTCGTCCGAGCAAGACGCAAGAGCGAACAGCAAAAGGGAGAGCGCCGCGAACACGGCGAATATATTTCTTATTTTCAAATTCAGTTTCCTCCGTTTCCGCGGGATACCGAATATCCCCACAGCGAACCATTGTACACATTATATATTTTTTACCTCGGTTTGTCAACAATACCATGTTGCAAATGTGTTAATATTTTATTATGCACAGAATACCGCGATCTCCCCATGCTCGAACCCCTGCGCGTAAATCTTCGGGAAGGCAGATTCGCGTTTCACACAAAAAACACATAATTTACACAGGATATTTTATTAAAAATAAGGTGAGTTCATAAATTGTTTATAAATTTGTGATATACTCTTTTATGTGTCTTTGGCGACAGAATAATTAATATCCAATAAACGAAAGGAACAACCTCGATTATGATAAAAATCGAACATCTGGTAAAGAACTACGGGCCCAACTGTGCCGTGGACGATATCAGCTTTGAGATCAGTCAGGGAGAGGTCGTGGGCTTCCTCGGTCCGAACGGAGCGGGCAAGAGCACAACGATGAATATTCTCACGGGATATCTGTCAATGACCTCCGGAAACGTGTCGGTTTCCGGGATAGATATGCTTGATGATCCTCTTGAGGCGAAAAAACACATAGGCTACCTCCCGGAGCAGCCGCCGCTGTACCTTGACATGACGGTGGAGGAATATCTGATATTCAACTACAATCTGAAAAACTGCACGCTCAATCGCGACAAGCATCTTGCGGAAATATGCGATGTTGTCAAGATAAAGGATGTGTATAAGAGGGTGATCAAAAATCTCTCCAAGGGGTATAAGCAGAGAGTCGGTATCGCGCAGGCTCTTATCGGAAGCCCCGAGGTCATAGTGTTCGACGAGCCGACCGTGGGACTCGACCCGAAGCAGATCATCGAGGTGAGAAATCTTATAAGAACACTCGGAAAGGACCACACCGTAATACTCTCGACGCATATTCTGCAGGAGGTCCAGGCGGTCTGTGACAGGATAATCATCATAAACAAGGGCAAGATCGTTGCGGACGAGCTTACGGAAAATATTACACGTGCGGTTGAGAGCAACCGCCGCTTCAACGCAAAGATAGTCGGTCCCCAGAAGGAAGTCCTCGCGATGCTCCGTTCAAGACCGGGCATAGTGTATGCCGAGGTGCTTGCACAGCGCGACGGCGACGCGTATACATACATGATAGAGAGCGATGTGGGAGTGGACATCAGAAAGAGTCTGTTCTACGCGCTCGCGGAGAAAAACTGGCCGCTTATCGGACTTGAGGCAATAGGCATGAGCCTTGAGGACATATTCATAAACATCGTCGATCAGACCTCGTCAAAGGGACGCTATGACAGGCGCGCCAAGGGCGGCAAGAATCCGCCCAAACGCAACGAGGCGGAGGCAAAGCTTGCAAGCAGTATTGTAAAAAAGACAGGCGCTGAAACCTCCAAATATTCGGCGCTGTTCGGCAATGACGACAGCAAGGACGACGATGCCGATAAAAACGGCAAGGACAAATAAAAACGTACTTTGATTCGGGATACGAAAGGAGAAAACCGCCTTCGGTGCGGCGGTTTGCTGTGTTGATTTATGTTTGCCATATATAAAAAGGAGTTGCGTTCGTATTTTATCAACGCCATGGGGTATGTTTATGTCGGAGTATTTATGTGCGCATCGGCGCTGATGTGCTGTTATACGACCCTCATGAGCCAGAGCTATGATACGGGCGAATACTTCACGATGCTCATTTTTTCCTTTATCATCCTCATACCGCTTCTGACGATGAAGCTGTTTGCCGAAGAGAAAAAGCTGCGTACCGAGCAGCTGCTGCTCACGGCTCCCGTCAGTATTACGGGTATGATAATGGGAAAATTTCTCGCGGCGTACACCCTCTTTTTGGGGACGACCCTTGCGTCGTGCATATATTTTTTCCCGCTTTATGTATATAAGCGTGCGGAAAGCTCGGACACGGATCTTGCTTTTCTCGGCCCGGTGACGGGTCAGATAATAGGCTGCCTTGTCGGCGTGCTGTGTATCGGAGCGGCGTTCATCGCCATCGGAATGTTTATTTCCTCGCTTACCGAAAATCAGCTGGCGGCGGCGGTCATCACCATTGCGGTGTTGGTTGTGATGCTGATACTCAATATGGTCAATCAGTATATCGAGGTATATGCCATAAGGTTCGTCATCGACTGGTTCTGCATTATATCGAGATTTTCGAATTTTACTGCCGGAATACTGGATTTTTCGGCTATACTTTATTATTTGTCTCTGGCGGGAGTGTTTCTGCTGCTTACTCAACGCGTTTACGAAAAACGCCGTTGGGGCTGATCGATCGGAAGGTAGGTAAAGGAAATGAACAAAGGAAACCTTAACA
>JBJDZF010000173.1:0-4226 GCA_051867855.1 Eubacteriales bacterium | reverse complement strand
GGTTTCCGAAACCACCTGAACGTGCAGACTGCGGCGGTTGCCGCACAGTGTTTTTATAGCCGCAAGGCGAGTGTATACGTCTATATCGCCTTCGCGCTTAAGTATGCTGGGATTGCTGGTCACGCCGACCACAGGCCAGTCATTTATCCCCTTCGTAAGCTCCTCAAGATTTGCTGTATCCAGCATAAGTTCATACATATGTCAATGCTCCGGAATTCAAAAGTTTGATATCTTTGTGATACGGTGGTATTTTATCACATTGATAAAATAATGTCAATGACTATTTTACACTAAATGTGTACAACAATACATATATATTTTGAATAAATTACTTGACACAGCACGGGTTGATGTGATATAATCAAGAAGTTAGTGGGATGTAGCCAAGCGGTAAGGCACGGGACTTTGACTCCCGCATTCGTCGGTCCGAATCCGGCCATCCCAGCCAAAAAGCCCGAACTGTATGAAGTACCGTTCAGGCTTTTTCGTTTAGATTCACCATGAAGGACCGATCCGTTTTGGCGCAGGTGAAACGGGATATTGGCCTGAATTTTGACATATAACAAAATATTTAAACGGTGAAGATTATGAAATTCTAAATTACGAGTCCAATGTTATTCGTATTATGCCCGTAGTATTTTGCAGAACGGAGAAGGAGAACACAAATGAAAAAACTCATACCCTTAAGAAAAGTACTTTTTGTGATCGGCGTTGTTTTAACAGTCATAACCTCAATCCTTTTCTTGATACTTGGCAATCCTGCTCAAAAGGTTTCAACTATTCTTGCAACCTTCATTGCTATTCCTCTCGTTTATTTGTTTATACGGTTTATGTTTTATATTCTGGGTAAAAAAGCAACGAATAAAATGTTGACTGCTTTTTTGTGGTTCTTTATGATCGCCGGCATCGTTTTAATTCTAATGGGGTTGATAAACTTCTTTGCCTCGTTCCCGTCAAATACAACGCCTCTAATATCTGCGGGATTTACGCTGGTCGTTTCTGTACTGTACGGTCAAGCAAACCAAATGTAATGATAAAGCAAACACCTTTCAAAAAGTTCTTGAGCAGAATTGGATTGTGTGTAGACTCCAAAGCATTTTCAGAGTTTTATTCATTACAGAAAAAACTGAATTCCTTTGGATATTCCGCGATCGATCTGACTTAAGATGCTCCGGTTGTCGGTTGTATAAATATTTACACGACTGATTTGGAATTTATCGTGTTGCTTTCAGGGTATACGTCACACCCCAATGATTCAATACTTCGACAGATAGGAAGCCTGCTTCAAGAAGTGCCTCCGTTTCGTGTTTTACGGTTAGCGGAGTGTCATAATGATAAAATTCATCATCGAGGATACCTTGTTGCGCCTTTAAGACAATCAAATTCTGCTGATGCATAAGTTCTTCTTGATCTGACGAAGAAAAATAATCAGTCAAAATAAAATATCCGTTTTTCTTTAATGCATTATATAGTTTGGTGTACAAGGGTAATTTTTGTTCTTTCGTAAAGTGGTGCAGACTTTCAACCGATACAGCAGCATCAAACACCCCCTTGCCAAAGGGAACATCAAAATAAGACCCCAAAACAAGAGTGATATCTTTATCTGCAAATTTCTTTTCAAGGGCAGTTAACATCCCTTGTGACAAGTCTATTCCCGTAACTTTTGCAGACGGATTTAATGAATAGTATTCTTCCAATTCCAATCCTGTGCCGCAACCCAAATCAAGGACATAACAGCTTTCTTCGGTAGGCAAGCATTTTGCCGTAAAGGGATAGAACTCGTTTGCCGATTCAATATTTGTCATCATATGCCTGTCATATCCATCCAATCTGTTCTCAAAGAAATCACTCATTTTTTCAAGCATTTATGCATCCTCCCAAATCTCGGTTTCGTCTATGAAAGATTATACCACAATCAAACAAAAAATCAATAAATAAACTGTAAGACTGCATAAATATCATTATCAAGGGTGGGCGTCGTGCCTGTGAAATATTGAATTGTATGCTATCCGGTGACACAATAAATCCGAAAAGGGCGGTGGGGAGATGAGCGAATTATTCATCAGAGAAATTCGTATTGACTGGGATACTGTTGACGCAGATTTGTATTTGCATAAGATTGATTCAATCAGGAGTTGTTCCGAACTCCTCTTTGAAAAGAATGTTACCTTCTTTGTCGGTGAAAACGGATCAGGCAAATCGACTTTATTGGAAGCGATTGCAGTTGCCTTTGGCTTTAATGCTGAAGGAGGAACTGTCAATTACAGATTCAGCACATACGATGATGTTTCGCCTTTAAGCTCTTCTGTTACGTTGATTAAAGGATTCAGGCGTCCCAAAAACGGATATTTTTTTCGAGCCGAAACTTTTTTCAACGTAGCCACAGTGGGTATGTTGGAATATATGGGCAACAATTATCACAACAAATCTCACGGAGAGAGTTTTCTTGACTTCATCCAAGGTTTTGATACGACCGGATTGTATATCATTGATGAACCCGAAGCGGCTTTATCTCCCCAAAGGCAATTAACTTTACTGAAGCATATATATGAATCGGCTCAAGACGGCTCGCAATTTATTATTGCTACGCATTCGCCTATTATTCTCGGTTGCCCGGATGCTTCAATCCTGTCATTTGATGACGGAAAAATAAAGGAATGTCAATATGAAGATACTTCAAGTTATCAGGTAACAAAGACGTTTTTATGCAGAAAAGATCTGATACTTAGAGAACTGCTTGACGATTAAAAGCAGAACATATCCGTTTGCCTTCGATCATTGAGCAAAAACAATTATTTTCCGGATATTAAGAATAGGCAAAAATAAATCCCGTTTACGGACAAAAATTCGAAATTAACAAAACTTAAACGTATTACAAAAAAATCTCAAACAAACCTGTCGTATAATATGCTCACCGAAACGAAGAAAAGGGGTATTTAGCGTGAAAGTTTTGAATGTCTTTCAGTGAAGTACATCTTTTTCACGCCAAAATTTATTTGAGCTGCCTGTGGCGGCATGGAGGTTATTATGAACAGAAACGACAGTAAGTTTGCGGCACAGAGAATACGTGAACAGTATGTGGAAAAGGAAAACACGGAGCTTGACGAGCTTCGAAGGCTTGACGCGAAGGTACGCCGTCCCGCCAATGCGTTCGCATATGTCCTTGGAAGCATAGGAGCCATTGTAATGGGCAGCGGAATGAGCCTTGTGATGACCGATGTCGCTCAGAAGATCGGGATATCGGACGGTATGGTGCCGGGTATTGTCATAGGCATCGTCGGTATGCTTATAGCTCTTGTAAATTATCCGTTGTACAGTTTGATCCTGCGCTCCCGAAAGAAAAAATACGCAGATAAGATCCTGCGTATCAGTGACAACATAATAAATCAATAAATTCCGCAGGGTTGCCTCAAACGCTTAAACACTTGCATTTGAGACAGCCCTTTTTATTTTTCAAACTGACTTATTGAGACAGCCCCATAACCACCGATTCGGGCAAAAGACCTTCCGAGCCGGGAGAGATGGTTTTCGAATCGGGTAACTACCCCGATGCCGTTTTCCTTGAGATTGACTTGTAATGAGTCGAGTCATAACGGTTTCGGGCGAATCTGTCGGGATTCCATACTATGACTGTTTCAAAGGCCTTTCCGGCGCTGTCTTTTATCATCTTTTGCAAGTCGGGGCGTTTATCGGTTTGAGCAGAGAAGGGTCTTACGCCGAAAATCAAAAGCGCGTGGGATTCGACACAAAAAATTCACAATTTTTGTTTCCTTTCATAATTATTAATATTGCAAATTATTATTGCAAAAATAAGAGGTATGTAGTATAATATAAACGAACATTCGGTTTTTAGCGGGGTAATCGGTAATGAGAACAGTAAACGAAGAATTGCACAGAAAAAAGAAGATCGATCTGATGGAGCGCTGTTTCGAGTGCTATGCGGAATTTGGCTTGAATAATGTAGGTATAAAAGGGCTTTCCGAGGCATGCGGCGTTTCGCCCGCAAACCTGTACGGTTATTTCCATGACCTTGACGACCTTATTATCCAGGCCACCGAGCATTGTATGAGTAAAGTGGAGGACGACTTTATGTCGCTTGCCCCGAAGGGGGCGGACGATTTGGAACATTTCATCAGCGAAGTCCCTTATTGGACGGCAAAACAGCACTTTTTTAATGATACGGCGACCACCGAGATCTACACCAACCCCAAATATCGGGAATACGG
>JBJDZF010000172.1:0-4238 GCA_051867855.1 Eubacteriales bacterium | reverse complement strand
AAAAGCATTCACATTTCGGATCTTTTGTGTTATAATTAACAGGAGTTTACGACAATGCACAGAGAAAGACATTGCGATTCACGGTATTTCATATGTGAGTGCGAGGATTCGATATGCCCAACGATTCGGTTTGCGAATACAAATATCTAAATAAAATAAACTCGCTCGGTGATTTCAAGGCTCTGCCCGAGTCCTGTATGCCCGAGCTTGCCGGGGAGATAAGGAGCTTTCTTATCGAACGGGTGAGCGAAAACGGCGGCCATCTCGCCTCTAATCTCGGAGCGGTGGAATTGAGCATGGCGATACACCGTGTGTTTGATTCTCCGCACGACCATATCATCTTTGACGTCGGACATCAGAGCTACATCCATAAAATTCTCACCGGCAGGCGTGAAATGATGGACACTCTGCGAAAGTCGGGAGGGATCAGCGGCTTTACAAAGCGCTCGGAGAGCGAGCACGACTGCTTCGGGGCGGGACACAGCTCCACTTCCCTTTCCGCCGCGCTCGGCTTTGCCGTATCGGACAAGCTCTGCGGGAGCAATGCGTATACGGTTGCCGTGGTCGGAGACGGCGCATATACCGGCGGCATGATACACGAGGCACTGAACAACTGCCGCAAGAATCTTAATCTTATAATTATTCTCAATGAAAACGAGATGTCGATCTCGAAAAATATCGGGCGCTTTGCAAGCAATCTGTCAAAGCTTCGCACACGTCCCGGATATTTCAGAACGAAAAAAGCAACCGGGGCTTTTCTGCGTCACATACCTCTCGTGGGACGTTATATGTTCCGCTTTGTGCGCGGCGTCAAGAAGGGATTTAAAAACGTACTGTACGGCTCAAACTATTTTGAAAGTATGGGGCTTACATATCTCGGTCCGATCGACGGAAACGACTATTACGGCGTAGAGCAGCTGTTGCGTGAGGCAAGAAAGCTCAACGAAAGCGTTATCATACACGTAAAGACCGTAAAGGGCAAAGGATATCCGCCCGCGGAAAACGCGCCCGATAAATTTCACGGAATGGCACCCAAATGTTGCGTCCCCACGGATAAGACCACTTTCTCGTCGGAAATGGGTACTTATCTTACGGAGCTTGCGGACAAAGACGAAAGAATATGTGCAATAACCGCCGCGATGTGCGACGGAACAGGTCTTACGTCCTTCCGGGACGGACACAAGGATCGCTTCTTTGACGTCGGCATTGCGGAGGAACACGCCGTTACATTTGCCGCAGGACTTGCCGCAAACGGTATGCGTCCGTTTGTGTGCATATATTCCTCATTTTTGCAGAGAAGCTATGACAATATTATTCACGACGTTGCACTTCAATCGTTGCCTGTCGTCCTGTGCATTGACCGTGCCGGGCTGAATCCTTCAGACGGTGCAACCCATCACGGCTTTTTCGACGTCGCATTTCTTTCGGAGATCCCGGGAATGACGATATACACCCCTGCCACACTCGCGGTGCTCCGACTCTGTATGCGCGAGGCACTCGCCAAGGGAACGCCGTGCGCCATAAGATACCCGAACGGCGTTGAGGACGCGCGAACAGTTGATACCTTTTATCACGGAGCGGAACCCGAAACACTCGGAATCAGATGCAATTTTGACAAAAAAACCGACCGTCCCAAAGCGGTAGTCGCAGTTCACGGACGAATGGTCAGCAAAGTGCTCGATGCCTCGGAAATCCTATGTGAAAAATACGGAATTGGGATCGGTACCATTTTGATCGAGGTACTTAAGCCTTACGAAGATACCGCGAAGAACATCGCCTCTGCCATCCCGTCCTCCTGCACAGATCTCTTTTTTGTCGAAGAGGAAATTAAAAACGGCGGCATGGGAATGATCCTCTCCGATAAGCTTTCGGACATGGAAATAATGAAAAACAAAAAGATACATATACTTGCAGTCGACGATAATTTTGCAGTTCCCGAAAAAGGGCAAACCGTATTCGAAGCGGCACATATCTGTGCTTCCGATATCGTAAACGCCGTGCTTGGGATATAGATTCTTTTGCGGGGGAAACTTTTCAGGACAAAGCATTTGCCGGTCCCACCCCCCTTTCAAAAGCTTTCAAACCTGTTATAATTAATCCGAATCCGAAGTTCTTAAAGGAAGGTGCGGGGGGAAACTTCTTTAGGGAAGTTCCCCTCCGCAAAACACATATCAAACGGCGCGGGGAGGAAAACTTCTTTGGGGAGGTTTCCTCTCCGCAAAAAATATTATAATCCCGCGACCTACGCTTTTACCGTAAAGAGGTAACTGCCGCCTGTAAGGGTATGTTTTGTACCGTCCGGCAGAGTCAGCGCCGCTTCTGTTCCCGCCGGAACGGTAAATTCAAAATGAATATCGTCATCTCTGTAATACCACTTGCTGACCACGGTGCCGTACGCGGTATCGATACGGAAATCCGCAAACCCGAGTTTGCGCGACGGATGAGGTTCTATGCTGAATTTTTTATATCCTGCTCCGTTCTCCGAAACCTTTACGCCGCAGGCAACTCCGAATACCCAGTCAAATACGGAGCCGTAAGCGTAATGGTTAAATGAATTCATGGAATCGCTCCAGAACTCGCCGTTTTCCTTGATACCGTTCCAATGCTCCCAGATCGTAGTGGCACCGTGCATGACTGAATAGAGCCATGACGGGTTGCGTTCTTCAGTGAGCAGCTCGTAAGCAAGCTCGGTCCTTCCGTTTTCCGATAGCGTATGCAAAATGTACGGCGTACCCACAAATCCCGTGCTCATGCGGTTGTCAAAGCCGTGAATCAGCTCCTCGAGCTTTTGTGCAAGCGCTTCTCTTTCTTCGGGCAGGCAGAGTCCGAAATGCAGAATAAGGATTATCGCCGTCTGCGTCATTCCCGAGAAAGCGTCGTGCTTTCTCGACGTGTTGGTGCTTGGAATATACTCCTTCGGCATTCCGTTCTCCATATAGGTTTTTCGGAACGCGGAGAATACGTTTTTGTAGAGCGTACGATACTCGCTCATATCTTTTCCGAGCACCTCGCCCGCCTTGATCAGGAGCTCTGTCGAGTAGGCAAAAAACGCACTTGCAATGAGATCGGGAGAGGTGGCGCCGCTCAGACTGTCCTCACCTGCATCCATTGCGAGCCAGTCCCCGTAATGGTCACCCTCGAGCCAGAGAAATTCTTCGCTGCCCGCAGAGTGCATATACTCGACCCAATTTCTCATCATTTCGAAATTGTCCTCGAGTATGCTTTTGTCCCCGTATTCTTCGTAAAGCTCCCACGGAATAATTACCGAGGCGTCTCCCCACGCGGCGGATATCCTTGACGAAAACTTTCCATCAGGACGGAACTCGGGGACAACTCCTGCGATCGCGCCGTCCTCTCTCTGCTCGGCACGCATATCTCCGAGCCATTTTTTAAAAAATTTATCAACATTGAAATTCATGGCGGCAGTGCGGCAGAAAACCTGCGCGTCACCCGTCCATCCGAGCCGCTCGTCGCGCTGTGGGCAGTCTGTTGGAATGTCGAGATAATTGCTCTTCTGTCCCCATATCGCGTTATGGTAGAGCTGATTTATCTTTTCGTTGCCGCAGACAAAATACGAGCGCCGTTTAATATCGGAATGTACAGCCACCGCGCATATTTCGGAGGTCTTTACGGGAATATCGGGGTACTCGTCAAGTCTTATGTACCTGAACCCCTGAAATGAAAGGCGCGGCTTCAGTATCTGCTGTGTACCGTCGAGAACATAAATCACTTCATTGCGCGCGGATCTGAAATTTCCGTTATAAAAATTACCGTCTTTATCGAGAACCTCTGCGTGACTTATCCGTATTCTCTCTCCCCTTTTGCCACGTAGACTGAACTCGACATATCCCGTCATGTTCTGCCCGAAATCGACTATTCTCTCGCCGTTCGGCGCCGTAAACACGCGCACAGCCTCAAGACGTTCATTTTCGACTATCGGCTCCCCCTCATCGGGTATCAGCTTTGTATTCACCTCGGAACGCACTGCTTTTCCGAGGAACTCCGGCACATATGTGGAGTCAAAGGTCTCTCCGTTATAAATATCGGAAAAACGTATTTGAGACGTGTAAGTATCCCATGTTTCGTCGGTAACGATGCTCTCTGTTTTTCCGTCTGCGTATTCGATCACGATTTCCGCAATTACACTCACACGGTCAGCAAAGACGTGATAATCATGTTTGAAACCCAAGGTCCCCACTGCCCAACCGGGACCCGCTACGATATTCACCGAGTTATCC
>JBJDZF010000171.1:0-4250 GCA_051867855.1 Eubacteriales bacterium | reverse complement strand
ATATTTGTCTTTCCGGTACATAATCTGCTCACGAAAATTGGTATCAAACGGAACCAATTCATACAGGTCACCTGCTACTTCCCGCAAAGACTGTTGGTTGACCAGAAGACATTCCTGAAATCCCACCGAATCCGGCTCGAAAGCAAGCACATATTCACCTGTTACTTTAGAACGAAGGGCGCCGCTCAGCAGATGGAAGTCCTCACACCCGAACAGCACGTTGGAGGATATCACACGGATTGCGTTTTCATCGGTTCTGGAAACCGGAAAGCCTGACAAAAAGTTCTCTTTAACCGAACCGTTAAAGGATGTAATGGTCCCGTCTGCGGAATTTGCGGCGTTCAGAACATACTCCAATGCTGCGTACAACCCGATAAATCCGCCGTAACCGATGGCAATCTGTCCGTCCTTCACATCGACGGAATAGGCAAACAATCCGTTATGCCACTTGCCGTCCACGCCATACCGGGGGTTCTTTTCCCGTGAGGTGTTGCCGACTACAATTTCATGTTCGCCCGGTTTTGTGCTGTCATCCACGACATCGAGCGGTTTCCCGAGTACCGTTGCAAAGTTCTTTACTGCTACATTGACTACCTGCTGCTCATCCTTACCCGCCTCTTTGGACATTACAATGCGATATTCCAAAATATTGGTTCCATTTAAATTCCATACATTCATATTTTGTTCCACCTTTATAAAAAACATTGTTTCGGAAAAATATGCTTCCACCTGCTGTTGTTCGTTCACAGTGATGTAATCCGGTATCATTTCTGATATAAACCGCTGCGCTGCCTGCTGTGCCACCGCCGGTGTATACCCCATCAGATAAATATTTCCCTCTGCATAGACTGCTGCCATACCGGAAGTGTTGTTATGAAAATGTTCCTCATACAGCCGGACAATCTGATCATCGCTCACGGAGTACCCCACATAGATCATCGGACCTTCTTGGAATCTTCCGGCATGTGTGGAAACGGGAAAATCCACTTTTGTTTTTCTGTTCAGCGTCTGCGCCAAACTCTCTGCAACCGGTAAATATTCGTCTGTCGCATAGCAAATTTTAAATACGGGAGCACCGTTTTTCACACAGACGATTTTACCGTATTCTGACGACACCTCTGTCCCAGTGGGTTCCGGCGTGGAAGAGTCTGTTGCTTCGGTTGAAGCGTCGCCCGACTTTGTACAGCCGACGAATACCAGCATTATACAAAGCAAAAGGATTATCACTCGATTCATGCCTAAACCTCCGTTGTTCAGGAGTACAGGGATTTCATAGCGTAGACCAGCGTATTTATCGAATCAAGTGCCGTCATCATCGTTGGAGAAATGTTGGCGTATACAGACATCCAACCACTATTGCCCTCCCGATATGCGGTACGGTAAGGATTCCATGTGTAGCTCTTCAGTTGTGTGCTGTACACACGTCCGGGGTCCACAATCTGGCTTTCCCGGATATAGTTCCACATTATTTTTTCTTCATTGGAATGGGAGGTCCGGTTTACAAGAATCTTGTCATAATACGCCGGAATGGTACCGCGATAGCTTTCCGATGCGAGACATTCAAGGGTCGCAGAAACCGCAGGAGTATTGGCGGCATCTCTCATAATACTGTATATGGTATAATAAAACCCCGAAGAGGTTCTGTATTCTTCCTGTCCATCGTCGTATTTCGGAAGCGGAAGCAAGCCGAAATTATTCATGCTTTGGGCATATTCCCGCGCTTGCTCAAAGGTCATCTGACAAAACAGGGCATTTCCGTCACTCCAAACATTGCTCCAATGGGAGGCATTGGTTTTTTTCTCCATGGAGCACATTGTGGAGGGATGATTGGCAAAATCAATCATCCGTGAGAGCAATTCCTGTGCCTTTGAAGATCCGAAATCATCAGAAAGGATCAGCGAGCCGTCCGAAGCATTGGATACTGTCACCATGCCGGATGCCTGATAAAGCTGATCGAAGTAGACATCACTTACTGTGTATCCGTAAAGATCGTCCAGATCATCTCCGTTGTCATTGTTTTTTCCGACTGCCTTGGAGATGGTCATCATCTTATCCAAAGTCCATTTTCCGGAATCCACCAGCGCATACAAGTCTTCCACTTGGTTTTGCTCGGCAATTTCTTTATTGAAAAAAATTGCCACTGTATTTCCGTAAAATTGCATGGAAATATCCCCTGTGCAGAAAAACAGGCTGTCGTATACAGAACAGGTATCAATCATTTTGCTGTTCCACCACGGGGCGGTCAGGTCCAGTTGTTCGAACTGCTTCAAGTCCACAACCAGCCCTTCCATCATCAGAGTTGCAGGCAGCCAGCTGTAAGAGGCTACAATATCAATTTCGTTGGTCCCTGCTGCCATACGGATGCGCGTCGTCTGCTCGTGTACGCCTCCGCCCATCCAGCCGGGTGTCAATTCAAAATTCAACTTGACCTTCATCCGGTTTTCCACCATGATGTTCCGCATATACACTGCAGTTTTGACGGTATCGGTCCCCATTTCGTCGCTCGTCACAAAAAATTCAGGTATGGTTGCGCTCTGCGCTTCCGACCAGGCGGAAATGTTTATTTGCTTTCCACCGAAGTCCATCTTGCCAAGCCTATCTTTTCGGTAGCCGTTTTCATCATATTCAAATTCTTCACCAGGCGGGGCATTGGTTTCTGTTGAAACCGAGCTGCTGTCATCTGTACGGTTTTGTTCGTCATTTTTTGACTTGCACGATACAATCACCGGTAACAACATAACCAACATTAAAATCCAGGCTATACATTTTTTCATTGTTTTCTCCTTTCCCTTTTTTTGGTTTTTAAAGAAAGGTTTGGTGGTACTTTCTTCTGCTCTTATTGTAACATATAATGAACTTCAAAAAAATTCACTTCTGTTACCAAAAATCTGTTAAAGACTCACTTTTTGAACCGAATAGAATAAAAAATATATTATTTTACTATTTTTTTGTAATTTGATGTAATCAGGAGCTTCATCTGAAATAATCACGAGGGGTCTTCCCCGTATGTCTTTTGAAAAAGGAGTACAGATAAATATCATTTTTAAAGCCGCACATTTCCGAAATTTCCCGGATTGTCTTTGATCCTTCAGATAGATAATTCTTTATTATGTTCAAACGGCATGCCGCGGTAAATTCGTTGATGCTCATTTGCATATAATTCCGGAAATCGCGTACCAACTTATTCCGACTGACAAAGAAATGCTCCGCAATTTGCTCGGTTGTCGGATTTTCATGCATATGTTCCATTATGTACGGAAGTACTTCTGATATGTAGTTCTTTGCTGTAAAAGAAACCGTTGTGTTTCCTTTTTGTGCAGAACGGTCCAGCAGGCTGAATATCATGGCAAAAGCCAATTTTTGCTGGATGGATTTACATGGACCTTCCTTTGGCAGGGAATTTTCTGCAAACTCTTTCTCTATCATTTGGAACAACAGCTCGATATCTTTTTGCTGCTCTTCAATGTTAAAAATTTTAGCAAGGGTTTCGCCCATAACCGAATGAAGCGGAAACAAATCACTGCCAAGCTGTTTCGTATATTGATCGCCAAAATAACAACCTAAAAAGCGGTTGTTGCCTGCCGGCGCTTTCTCCTTCTGTTTGTAATAGGTAAAATGCATACAGAACGGCTGTGTAAGAATTACACAGGGGTAATCCACGATTTGCTTCTCTCCGTTGATGTTGGTAATGGAAATGTATCCGGAGGGAATATAGAGAAACTCATAAGAAGGATGAACATGAAAGATAGAAGTATCACTGCAGTAATTGTTGCATATTTTGCCGCAGAAAAAATATAAATTTGAACCGTAATCTTCAAATGTTGCTCTCATGTGGTGTTTTCCGTCCTTTAATTGTTTATAGTATTATGTATATATTTACCACAAAAAAGCAATAAAATCAATAATAAACAGCAAAATATATAATTTTTTTTAAAATGTTCAAAATGCTATACACACGATGAAAAGCTGCTTTTGTTCCCGGTTGACTGAATATGCCAGTACCCTCGTATTCTGCTCCAACGATTACTTGACCTATGTGCCGAAGTACGATGCTCGCACGTCAACGGCGGAAGAAAACAAGGTACATAGCCAAGCAAAAGAACTTTTCTACAAGTCTTGGTGCGGTCAGCTTCGCTACATGGGCGGCAAGGCAAGTCTGAAGAATTTTTCAAAAGATTACCCCGTAAAGCTCCTTGAACAGACCGATGAAAACATCATTGCCGAGCAGGTTGTGGAAGTTTTGAATGACG
>JBJDZF010000170.1:0-4254 GCA_051867855.1 Eubacteriales bacterium | reverse complement strand
ATCCCAAAAAATTTTTTAGTGAGTTTTTTGACTGCACTTTTCTTGACAATTCCACCTTCTTTTTTGATATATCTGTTGCCTTTATCCCAACATTTATTATAGAACCAAAGAAAAAGCCGCTTGCGCGACTTTTCCTTTTATCACATAACTACAATTCAGATGCATTTCCCGTTATTATTTCGATCCACACTTATTGCCCGAAATATATCGCAGTCTGAAACAGACCGGAATCAGAGCAGACTTTCCGTCCAGCAATGCGTCAACGATTATCGTTCTATGTCGTATATCACGGTTCATCCGTTCCATTGACATTGTTTGCCCGGATCTTCAACCAGTGTTGAACGGAAAATCTATGTTAGCCAAGGTTTCTTCAATGCCGTGCTCATCTTTTTGGCTACCTCGTTCAGCCGAATGAAGCGCCGCTTTTCCGCAACGCCACGAGGCTTCTTTATTACGACTTCCTTGTTTTCCTGCGCGTGGATCGCCTTAAACATCCTCGATATCTCTCGCGTGTGTTTCCGCGGTTTTTCAAAGGAAACTTACGGTAGAATTCACGGAAAAACGGCAATACCCTACGATGTTCACTTTCAAGCGATATGCCTTTCAACTTAGGTTCTTCAAGGCGCACTTTGCCGAAGGTTGTGGTCGGTTTACGACTGTAATGTCCCCAACGGTATCCCTGACGCGTTCCGGCGCGCTCGCATTTTTTCAGCCAACTCTTCAGAACTATAAAAATCAGTGTGATGTCTACCGGATATTGGTGTGCTCAATAGCCGACCGCAATACAGCAGACATCGCTGCAAACCGGAATACCGTCAATATAACCGACAAACGAGAAAATGTATGTTTCACCTGATACTGCATCAAACCCGTTGTCCATGTCAACCGTAAAATAATCGTTGTCATCCGGCAAACTGACGCTGACATCTTTAACGACCTCACTATAGGTCCCGTCCCGGTTCTTTCTGCTCACTGTCAGAAAAACGCTGTCAATTTCCTTATATTTCAGCATGATATCCGCCCTGGAGATATGTCCGGGTGTAAATATCCGTTTTGAAATATCGGCGTCAATGGCACATTTCCGGACATCAATACAATTGAATTGGACCGTAGTGCTCTTTACATCCGAACCCGACACAGAGGACGATACTACCGGCGACAGCGTTACCGTAAGTGTTGCTTTACCATCAGTAAGCGCAATTGGCAATGGAGAATAAAGATCTAACATAAATTCACCGCTTGCTAATGGTGAAATTGAAATATATCCGTTATTGCTGTAATACCTGACTCCGTCTACCTCAGCATATGAGCCGTCCGGCAATCCTCCGTCAAACGACAGCCTGATGGAGTACATGTCATCTTCATATACCGTATTGAGAGCAGGCGTGCTGCTGTTGATAGTAATATTCAACGAAAACGGTCCGATATCTGCCACACGTCCTTCGTACGCTGCCGTAACAGTCAGCTGGGTAGCGTCTGCCCCTATATTCACAATTTTCTTTACAGGCTTTATGACTTTTCCGAGTTCATTGTTCGCGTCATCATAAACGAGCGATATCTTCCCGCTTTCGGCAGAATTTTCCGTTCCCACGTAATCGACTAAAAACACCAGTCTTTCAAGAATTGTGCTATCCCCAGTTTCATTTCGCCCGTATTTATTTGATGAACCAAGCTCGGTAAACTGTTCGTCAAGCCGGATCGTATCTATTGAATCTGAGACTACATATTTATAATACCTCGGGTTGTTTTCATCCGTGAGATCAACCATAAGGATTCTCGTACCGGTAGCAAACACCGTTGCCGAACCAGCCGAATCAAAGAAGCAAAGCGAAACGCTAAGTCCGGTGTATATTTTGGGATTATATTGAGTCAAAACGTCAACGGTATAACTGCTGTTCCATGTAATGGATATAGCATCCGGATTCATATCCGAAATAATGCCTGAATAGTGCTTTCCTGCTTCAATAATGACAGATTGCTTTACATGATAATATTTCAGATCAACTGTTGTTTCCTCTGACAGGATCTGAGAAAAAGCTTCGCCGCGGATATTGTATCCGTAATCACTGTAATCATCAGAATATACAGAATAAATACAGTTTTGAGGCAAAAAAACAAATTCAGCAGAATCGCCATGCTTCATGTATATGGTAACAGTTGCATTTCCCGATTCGTCAGCCTTGATTCTGCTTGGATTTGTGACTTTTTCTCCGTTTGCGGTTATGTTATCGTCAGATAAACCCGTTATTGTATAAACTTTATTTTCACGTAAATTTGAAAAAGTACAGTTTATTGCAAAAAATCTTGCAGAATCGGAATCGCCTTCAACACCGCAGTTTACTGATATATCATATCCCTTAGGCTCAAAGTAAGCATACAATTCCACAACTTTGCCGGCATCCACTTTATATGTATAACTTAAACTATTTGAAACCAGATTGCCGGATTGATCATACCAGCCATTAAAAGTATATCCTATTTTTTTATGGGCAGATACGTTAATATATGTACCGTCAGTAGAATAGAGTTCTTCACCTACCGTCTCCAAATCAACCGAATAATCGGATTTATCGGATGCCTCACCTGAGATTACCGTGATTTCGGCATACCCACCTTCGGTGCTTATATCATATTCCGACGATGAGTTATTAAATGTTTTGGCAATGACCCTTTGCCGGTATTTCCATTCCGCAGTAAAAGTAATACCTTTGTCATACGGTATATCAGAAACGACCAGCTCGGTTTCACCGTCAGGCAAGATCTTATATATTTCAAAAGTTAACTTTTGATTTTCGGTTGTATCTTCTTTAAATACGACCTTATGAACGGCATCTAATATATAGACATTGCTGTCAACGATGCTGATATACTTCCAGCCTACAAATTCCCAACCGTCATCATATTTAGGTGCATGAGAGATATATTCTTCACAAGAAGGTCCCAATGATATCTCGTAACCACCACTTTCACCATCGTATTGATAATCATAATTATTACGAGAATCATAAACAACATTATTTGCAACATATATTACGTCTATTTTAATTGAAGAAACGACATTTTTAAGATGGTAAATATATTCTCCGTTATCTTCATCATATTCCCAATTATCTATTGGAACAAAAATATTATCAATATATGCACCGATAATCTCTCTATCGCCTTTTTCCAGGTGAACGGATATATCACTTCCGGCAAAAGCCCAACCTGAATTTGAATCAGAACCTTCAGGCAAAAACGTATCGCTGTCATAGGAAATATACAAATTGCTGTCACCACTGTTTGTGGCATTGTTAATATTTATATAGTAATATTCTTTAAAAGAAATATTATCCAACAGGTTACCATAAGTATTATTTTTTGTGCCGTCAGATTTGGTTGAGTTGATAGAGACAAATCCGAATATAGACTGATGGTGTCCTTCCGGAACTATATATTCATAATTATAATCAGCTTCGCTGTCCAATTCGCCATAGTCGTGCCAGGTATCATTACGTGAAGAAATTATCCACACAGACCATTCTTCAGTGTGATCAGAATCTTTTTGCCAGCTGAATATATTACTGCTTAACTCCCACCCTCCTTCAGAATTAAATTTAGGAGTATATAATGTTATTTTGTTACTGCAACCTTGTTCCGGAATATCCAGTGCCACATCTGTTTGTGAATTGAGCCAGTCAGCAATCTGCATGAGCTGGTCTCTTGATTGCTTTGTAACTTTTTTAGGAGCATAATCCTGGCTCGGTCCGATTATCAGAGCCATGGTGTCCAGCCCTTCACGGCCTCTGTGAGACAGGCTCCACCGATACATTTTTCCGACTTCGGTAGTTACTACCTGGTATAAAGAACTATCTTGATCGGCGTTTAACTCAACAAATTGTTCACCCTCTCTTATGGAAGGCGCGTTTAATACTGTTGTCTCGATCGTTACAGGTAGGTTATACGCATTACCATTATTCAAATTACCGACTTCAACATTATAACTTGAAGCAGTTGTACACCAACCGATCCCGGCTTTCGGGTTTGACGAATTTGCTGCTTTTAGATACGAATAAGAAGTCGTTATCGGGACATCATCAAAGCCGGAATTTACAAGCAGGTTATTACCCTGACTGTCAGAAAACTTGAAATTATCAATTATATTTCCCGCAGTATTCCGATCCTTGGTATACGAAGAAGCAAAAGGAGACAGTACAAACAAAATGTCCTTTTTTATTTCAGATAAGTAAGAGCCTGTATATTCCCCCCAATTAT
>JBJDZF010000169.1:0-18786 GCA_051867855.1 Eubacteriales bacterium | reverse complement strand
GAGCCTTGTACGTCAGTTGCTTTACGGAAAGAGATTTTTCAGGGAAGAGTTTGACGTTGACAGCCATATTCTCTGGTTGCCGGATGTGTTCGGATATTCGGCGGCACTGCCCCAAATCCTGAAAAAAAGCGGAGTTGACTGGTTTGTTACTTCCAAGATAAGTTGGAATGACACAAACAAGATGCCGTACGACACATTTCTGTGGAAAGGGATAGACGGTACCGCCATCAACACATATTTTCTTACCGCACAGGATAAGAAAAGGGATGGAGAACCTGTAAATTTCACAACCTATAACGGACTTATGACTCCGTCGCAGATTGCCGGAACATATGACAGATATCAGCAAAAGGAGCTTACCGAAGAAACGCTGATAACTTACGGTTACGGAGACGGCGGAGGAGGACCTACCGACGGGCATCTTGAATTTGCAAAACGCCTTTCACACGGAATACCGGGAACCCCGAAGGTCAGATTGGATTTTGCGGGGAATTTTCTCAAACGCCTCGAAGAGAAAATCAACGGAAGCCCGTATCTCCCCGTGTGGCAGGGAGAGCTTTATCTCGAGTGTCACAGAGGTACATATACGACCCAGAGCAAAAACAAGAAAAATAACCGCAGGAGTGAGGAATTGTATCTGAATACCGAACGCCTTTGCAGCATGACGGATATACTCATGGATAAGGCATTTCCTCAAAAAGCTCTCCGCCACGGTTGGGAAATGATACTTACCAATCAGTTTCACGATATAATTCCCGGCTCCTCCGTACGTGAGGTCTATGAGCAGAGCGACATTGATTATGCACAAATCAGAGATATCGCCGAGCATGAACTCAGGTCTGCGGTTTATGATATTTCACGCAAGATCGACAAAAGGGCAGGATACGTCGTATTTAATCCCAATCCCGTGATCGGAAGCGGAAATGTTAAAAAGGACGGTGTTTGCGTGTATGTCGGTAACATTCCCGCCAACGGCTATTCATGTGTCAGGGAAGAGGATATAAGGCGTGTCAATTCAATAACCGTCACCGATGATCTGTGTATGAACGGACGGTACATTCTGAAATTCAATGAAAAAATGCTTCTGACATCAATTTATGATAAGAAAAACGGAAGAGAGGTTCTGTCCGCGGGAGGCGTCGGTAACGAATTACGCGTTTACGCAGACTATCCGGACAGGCTCGACGCCTGGGAATGGAACGATTTTTCAATGGATGTATATACCGTCATTGACGATGTATCTTCAGTTGAAAAGGTGTGTGACGGCGTTCGCGCCGGGCTTAAAATAACACGCAGGTTCATGAACTCGAGCGTGACGCAGATAGTGTGGCTGTACGAATATTCCGACAGGATAGATTTCGATACCGAGATCGACTGGCATGAAAGCCATCAGGCGCTGAAAGCGGCGTTTGCGGTGGATATTAATGCAACCCGCGCCACATATGAAATACAGTACGGAACAATAGAGCGTCCGACGCATAAGAATACGTCGTGGGACAGGGCAAAATTTGAGGTCTGCGGACACAGATTTGCAGATCTTTCCGAGGGCGGCTACGGAGTCAGTCTGCTCAACGACTGTAAGTACGGATACGACATACATGACGGCGTAATGATGCTCTCTCTGCTGCGTTCTCCCACATATCCCGACCCCGAAGCAGACAGAGGAAAGACAGGCTGTACATACTCACTGTATCCCCATGCGGGCAGTGCCGATATTCCGAGGCTTTATTCGGAGGCATATGAGTTGAATAATCCCATGTTTATGTATCCGGCAAAAGCAGACACCGGGAGCCTGCCGGAGAGCTTTTCGATGGTAGACACGGGCCGTGAGAATATTCTCTGTGAGGTCATAAAAAAAGCAGAGGATTCGGATGCACTGATATTCCGCTTTTTTGAAAACAGCAATACAAAGACGCGTGCGGAAATCCGCTTCGGGTTCGATATAAGGTGCGCGGAGCTTTGCGATATGAGCGAAAATCCCATAAAAGAGCTTGAAATAAACGGAAGAAGCGTCACTCTTGATTTCGGTGCCTTTGAGATACATACTCTAAAGATTGAGAAAAAACGATGACTGCTCCGCCGTGAACGGCTACCCGGAGCAGAAGAGAGTTGTCGTGGAAAAATAATATCAGGAATCGTATTGCGGCTGCGGCAAATTCGGGATTTGCCGCAGCCATTCTGCTTGTATATAACTATGTCCCGGAGGCGGGTATATCGACCGAACAAAAGAAACGTATAACGTATC
Organism: Eubacteriales bacterium; assembly: GCA_051867855.1. Classification (GTDB taxonomy): domain Bacteria; phylum Bacillota; class Clostridia; order Oscillospirales; family CAG-272; genus HGM12713. The sequence continues at coordinate 16,541 of JBJDZF010000169.1, read as the reverse complement.
CGGGTTTGAGAAAATTCGGGGTGATGGCAGTCAGTATAACGGGCGTGATACAATCGGATTCTGATATAAGTACACGGATTGTACCGATTACACCGCCGATGCAATCAGCTTCTTGCTGATTGTATCAATGGCTTTCCGAGAAAAATTGGAGGTTACAGCACTCCCGAGGTGCTTTTCGACAGCCGCTTCGATCGTATCTATGCGATGTGAGTACCTCTGCGCGCCGTTCCGAAGTTGCTTCTTTCCACCGGGGCTTTGTTCCTCCTTCTGTGAGCCAAGCCCCTTTTACCGCTAATCGTTGCTTTTTTCTCAACTATTGCAATCTGAGAAAAAATATTGTTCCGCTTCGGCACAGAGATAATGATACACCGGGAGATGGTATTCCTGCACCTTATATGTTTCGGTTTCGGGAACTCTTATCGTTACCGTTGATATTTCGGATAATTTGCTCTGCCGACTGCCCGTGAGTGATAATGTCTTTGCCCCCACTGCGATTGCCGTTTCTATGGCATTAACGATATTTTTCGAATTCCCGGAGGTGGAAATTCCCATAACCAGATCATTTTCATCCGCATATCCGTACACAAGCTGTGCATACATCATATCCGGAGACACATCGTTTATAAATGCCGATAATACAGCCGTCTGGCTCGGCAGTGATATCGCGGGAAGCGCTCCCTGAAGATTATTTCTTATTCGCTCCGGTATTCTCTTATCATTGATAGAACGCTTTTTCATAAATCCTTTCATAAGCTCGCCTACGATATGCTCGCTGTCGGCTGCGCTTCCTCCGTTGCCGCATACAAGTATTTTCTTCTTGTTCCTGTATGTATCAATAATCAAATCCCTCGCCGCAATTATATCCGCTTTACATTCCGATAATGCGGGATATCTTTTAAATAATTCTTCCATCATTGCTTCCGCCTTATATACTTATTTCCCCAATATTCCGTCAGCCGCTACGGCAACGGCGGCAACATCGCCTATGCTTTCTCCAAGAGCGGCAGGCACTATTCTGCATGCGGTTGCGGACACTTTAATGCACTCTCTGTCGATCGTATTCTGCATTTCCTCTCTTAAAAGTCCTTCGGCTCGCGCAAAAATACTTCCTATAACTATTTTTTCGGGGTTTAAGAGATCGATAAGGATAGAAAGTCCCTTGCCCAACATTTTTCCGCACTCTTTATATACGCATATTGCGTCCTCAAAACCCAGCTCCGCCTTTTCCGCTACGGATTTTGCCGTAATCAGATCAAGCTCGTCTGCCGACTTGCAGTATGACGCCGTTTGTCCTGATTGCAGGATTTCACGCGCCCTTGACGCGGCATACTGAGCAATTCCTCCCCCCGAGCAAAAGCCTTCAAAAGAGCCGGCTTTTCCGTATCCGACCGGCCCGAAATCCGCAAGCCTTATATGCCCCACTTCGCCGGCACAATCGCAAGAACCGCTGTAAAGCTGTCCGTTTAATATAAGACCTGCGCCCATTCCCGTACCGAATGTCAAAAACACCATGTTTTTGCAGCCTTGCCCCGCTCCGTACTTCCATTCCGCCAAAGCGCAGGCATCAGCATCGTTTTTCAGAAACACCGGAACATGATACTTTTCTTCCAGAATCTTTTTAATCGGAATATCATCCCAACCCAAAAGATTGGGCGGCGACTGAATTATGCCATTCTCTGCGTCCAGAGGTCCTCCGCAACTTATTCCGATAGCCGTATATCTCGTAAATTTTCCTATTATGCTTTCTATTTCTTGTATTGTGGTGTTGACATCCGATGTGGGAAATTTGATTTTTTCAATTATTTTTCCGCTTTCATCGCCCAACACTACTGCACACTTTGTCCCGCCTATGTCTGCCCCGATGAATTTCATGGTTCGATCTCCCACTCTATAAGGTCCAATTCTTTTCCTTTGTCATTAAAGGTCTTTATTTCATTATGTGAAATATCCGATTTTATCTCGTTGCCGAACAGCTTTATTGATACTTCCGTGTCACAGCCGTTCATCTCATAAAATCTTATTATTTTATCTTCCCCGGTTTCCGACTCCTTTACTGCCGAAACAATAATGTTATCATTATCGCATTCCATGCAGTTCATTTTTTCCGGCAGAGTACCTTTGTGAAACCCTGTCCATACATACCTGAGTCCGAAATTCAATTCGCTCGCTCTGCGTTCCGCCTGTGCGTTATTTTCATAAGGGAACAGAGAATAATAAAATTCCTGTCTGTCCTCCTCCATAAACTCGCAAAATTCATCGCGGCTTCCACAGGGGAGGGCATAGTGGTCAGCATAGATGGCGTTTCTTAAAACCGTCATTCTTACACAGCCGTCTTCTGTATCATATCCATACTTGGAATCGTTTGCCACGCACAGGTCTCCCACCGCAAACCATGAACCGAACGGCTCCTCACATTGATTTTGTTCCCTTGTCACGGTGGAATACGGGATTTTGGCAATGACATCACTCCCGTCTGTCTGAAACGCGAATTTTAATGCTCTATGACGCTCGGAAAAATAGATAACCGTCTTGACCGAAACAACTTTACTTTTAGGAATAACCGTGTATTCTCTGAACAAAACAGAATTATTGTATACTGTTTTAACCTTGAGTGTGGCTCTTATCGGTCCGTTTTCAATTATCGAAAATTCCGGATTCCCGAACGCTCCGATCGTTTGTCCGAGTTTATCCTTGCCATGAGCCCATGTGTCGCATTCGGTTTCGTCTATCACCACTGCGCTGCACGGTTTACAGTTAATATATTTGTTTGTTTCCTTATCGTAAAATAATGAAACATCCCCCGTAACCGCATCAAACTCAACACGAATTTTACTGTTTTCAATACTTCTTTCCGTAATCATCAGCTCATTTGCAAATGAAACCGCGCTCTCCTTTTCGGCAAATATTCTGTACACGGAATAGCCCATGGGCCCTACCTCTGCCATAAAAGCGGTTTGGTACTTATCGTTTCCGTTGGTCTGGTCTCCACGCACTGTCTGAAATGCTGTTTCATTACCGTCACAGTCTGTCATTTTCTTTGCCACAATATTTATCTGAACAGGCATTTTAACGCTCCACGAGTGTGGATTGAACACCACTATCGGGGTTCCCAACACTTCATGCTGCCACTGCTTCCATATTTTCGGCGTTTTGTATGCGGGCAATATTTCATCTCCCAAGGTGTCTATATTAAGACTGATTTTCTGCATTGCAAAATTGATAGCCTGTTCGGTAATACTCATTGTCTCCCCGTACAGATACGATGCATCCTCATAAGCTTTCTTTATGGAGCATCCGCCCAAAATATCGTGAAACTGATTGAACAGAAGGTTTTTCCATGCTTTTGTCAGTTTATCCTTCGGATATTTTACCCCCGTCAGCTCCCTTGCCATAACACTGAACTTTTCTGCCGCGACCAGATTGTTTTCACATTTTCTGTTCTGCATTTTCACCATACTGCACGCGCTGTAACAGCCTCTTGCATGATGCTGCAGCTCACCGCGTACTGTTTCCAAATGTGATTTATCCACTTCATCAAAATATGAATCGGGAGTTGAATAAACCATTCCCTCAATCGGCATACGGTTTATTTCGTCAATCAGCTTGATCGTCGGTCCGCCGCCGTGATTGCCTACACCGTAAAATGCCATATAATCCCGGTTATCATTTTCCGCCTTTTCTTTAAGTCTCTCAAACATCTCCATTCTCGACGTATCTAAATTATAAAACCACGGTATTCTGTAAGTGCACACACTGCTTCCGTCATCGCTTTCCCAATTAAACAGGGTTTCCTTTAAATTGCCCTCATTCGGCATGGGACGCATGAACACATAATTGTTCATACCGCTTTTTTTCAGAATCTGCGGCAATGAGGCATTATGTCCGAAAGAATCGACATTATATCCCGTCTTTGCGGTTATCCCGAATTTTTCCTTAAAGTATCTCTGTGAAATAAGGCCATGTCTCGCAAAGCTCTCTCCGTCCGGAATATTGCAATCCGGCTGCAAAAACCATCCGCCGACAATGCTCCAGCGTCCTTCCTTGACTCTCTCCTTTATTTCCTCGAACATATCCGGATCGATTTTCTCTATCCACTGATAATACACAGCACACGCACTTGTAAACGTAAAGTCAGGAAAATCTTTCATCCTGTCAAGCGCACTTCTGAACGTTGATACTATTTCCGAAAAACCCTCCTGCCATCTCCACAGCCACACAGGATCAAGATGTGCATTTCCTATAAGATATATTTTTGCCACGGCAAGCCTCCCATCAGTCTTTCTGAATTCTTCATTATGGTATCACATAATAATTGCCGCGTCTATGTCTTTTTTTTGGATTTGTTTTGCTTTTTTTACTTATAAATGATATAATATGTTAAGCAGACATACTACTTTTGAACTTGCGGAGGTATTGGAATGATACGGTGCTTAACAAAAAAAGACTGCATGGCTGCCTGTGGTGTAACTGCGTCCCGAAAAAGCATTAAGGGCAATCATTTCACACATCGACATGACTTTTACGAAATAGAATTTGTTATTGAGGGCAGCGGCACATACATCATAGACGGCGTCTGCCATGAAATAAAAAAAGGTATGATTTTTTTTATGACGCCTGTAAACTTTCATGAAATAAAGCACTCAGATGCGGAAATCATTAATGTCATGTTTTCAAACGATGCCTGTAACAGAAACACCCTGTTTGATACTACAGGATCCGATATAAACAATATAATAAGCTTGGACGATAAGGATTTCGATGTTGTCCTGACACTCCTGAATGAGCTGATATTTGCGGCTGATAATAACCATATTCAATATTCATCGTCCATTCTGGACTGCTTATTGTATAAAATCAGAATTACCCACAAATATTATAATTCAATTAACCATACTCATGTTCAGTCTGCAATGCTGTATATACAAAATCATTTCCGCTCCAATATTTCCCTCAATGATGTCGCCTCATTTGTCGGTCTTTCTGCCCCGTACATGAGTAGCTTATTCGCAAAGGAAACAGGCATGACACTTAAAAATCATATCAACTCTCTTCGATTTGATTATGCAAAGAAATTACTTACATATACCGATATGAGCGTTGCTCAGGTTTGCAGCGAAAGCGGTTTTGAGGATTATGCAAACTTTCTCCGGCATTTTAAGAAATACTTTGGCGTAACACCCGGAAGCTTAAAAAAGATCTCATCACCTATCCAATAAAGTGTTTTCCGAAAACGAAATGGGCTGCCACCCGTGATTTTCTCACTTGCGGCAACCTCTTTTTCGGAAGAGTCGAAACAGTTCAGTTGCCTTTGCGTGCAGCTGCAATTGAACCTACATTTCTCCCGAGCTTGACATAAATTAAAACGGCAGTAAATTTAACCGCCGGATAGGAGAAAGCAAACAGGATTCTGTTGCGAAAGTATCTGAAATCATACAAGCCGGGGTTATTTTCGGTATAATACAGATAGAGCATATCTGAAATCTTCGATAATGTTTGGTGTGGTAACCCAACATTTTATTGAAGCTTCAGATATGCTCTTTCTTTTTTACTTTTTTTCTCTGTATCTGTCGGGTTACCCCAACAGTTATCACGGTACCGAAATTATAGCGGATTTTAAGACTTTTGCGGATGTACTTTTTCCGAAAAGTACATCCGCAAATAATCGGATTATTTACGTACCGCGAGCTTGAGAGCATCTTCTATAAGCGCTACGGAGCCGTCGACACCGTAGCGGCTGCTTGAGATCATAATGTCGTAGCTGTGCGGTGAGCCCCATGGAGTATCGGCATAGAAATCGAAATATTTTTTGCGCATACGGTTTACCTTGATCATTTTCTTTTCGGCTTCTTTCGCACCGATTCCGTTGCGCTCGGAAATTCTGTGTATCTTGTCGGCGTCATCCGCATAAATAAAGACCGATTTCACATCGATCCCCGCGCTCCGCAAAATCGAGGAGGCACAACGACCGATGATCACGCAGGGACCATTTGCGGCTATATTCAATATTGCTTTCCGTTGAGCGTCGAAAACGACCTGACGCTCCGAGTAAAAGGCGGTAGAGATCGCCGTGCTGTTGGCAAATACGTTGCAGGGTACCATGCTGCCAAGACCTATAGGCTTTTCATCACTGTTTTCAACGGCGGTCATTGAAAGTCCCGCCGCTTCCGCGGCGTGCTGCAACAAAAGCTTATCGTAGCATATGACACCAAGATGCTCCGCCAGCTTTTCTCCTATCTCTCTTCCGCCGCTTCCGTATTCCCGCCCTATGCAAATAACGGTATTATTCATAGTTGTATGTCCTTCTCCGATTTGTTCCTCAAAAATATCACGTTGAGCGCCGTTCCCGCCTCACGGACACTGACGACCTAACATTCACATTATAATACAAATGTTTGCGTGTGTAAATATTTATCCGAAAATAATGTGTAAAAGTTCTCCGTTGAAGCTGCGGATTATATCTTCATGATACCGGTCAGACCACGGTATCGGATGATATCCCGAGCAATGCGGAGAACTGTTTTTTATTGTACGATGTTGAGATTTTTCCTGTAATCGCTGGGTGAAACAGATACCACTTCCTTGAAATTGCGGTTGAATGACGATATGGTGTCGTATCCGACATTCAGCGATATTTCGGTTATCGTAAGTCGCGGGTCGGCAAGAAGCTCCATAGCCTTGTTTATTCTGACCTGGTGTATGTATTTGATGGGGGAGGTATTAAATACTGTGCTGAACAGCCTTCTCAACTGTGTTTCGCTGCAATGGCAGCAATCGGTAAGCTTCTCAACGGTTATCTGTTCCTGGTAGTTCTGAGCGATATATTTAATGGCGGGCAGTATTTCATCAAGGAAGTATTTCATTTTGTCCGGGTTTGACTGTCCCTGTAAGGGGATCTGAACTATGGCAGGCAACAGAGCCGCAAGCAGTGAGGCAACCACGGTGTCGCAGTGCGGCGGTTTTTCACGGTCCTCATAGCAGATCATTTTTATGATATTCTGGATGTAGGAATATTTTGCTCCCGGCAGAATGCGTCCCTTGATTTTTTTTGCAAAATCATCCACGGATTCTTTCAACACTTCGGGAAGCACCCCTTCGGTAGGGATCGATATGAAATTCCATATGCTTATATCATCGGGGTTGCTTTGCGCAAGATGCACTTCAGATGGACCTATTACAGATATGTCCCCCTTGGTGAAAAAATGGGTCTTTTCGTCTATTATAAATATACCGCTTCCGGAAAGGCAAATGCCGATTTCAATCTCCGAGTGATAGTGCAAAAGGGAAATTGAGGTGGCGGGTGAATGTTGTGCTATAAAGTAAAAGGACTCGGGCAGAAACGGTTCCCTGGACTTCACAGAGGGGTATTCGCCTTTGAATTTTGGTTGAATCTGCATAAAAAATGGCGCTCCTTGCATAGTAAACTGTCACTTATGGTGATATAATCATAACACATAAAACCGTGTGTGTCAATACCATCAGTGTTTAAGGACGTGTCGGAGCTTATATTACGCAACGGTTTGGCATTTATTTACGAGCCGCACATAAGCGGCAACAGATGCGGTTGTCCGACAACCGAATGGAGGTTAAGATGAAAAAAATACTATGCATTTTTATTGCGTCACTCATGCTTTTCGGCTGTGTGTCATGCAATAAACGCGACGTGGACGAGGAGCAAAGCAATACGGAGACGGAAAAAGAGGTCAATACCGAGCTTGTTGCCGATGTTCCCGAAGTTGATATGGACGGAAAGATCTTTACCATAGTGACCGACAACTGGTGGGGGAATCCGTTGGCTATCAACGATGATTTCAGTTCTGCGATGATATCGGGGGATATCGTCGGGGACGCACAGTATGCAGCGCGAACCAAGGTGTGCGCCCGCTTTAACTGCAATCTTTCGGTGGTTAATTTCTCGGGACCAACCGAATCCGTGACAAAGATCAGGGGCGATTATGACGCGGGGGACAATGCATACGATATATATCTGTCGAGAATTATGTATTGGCAGACACTTGCGCAGGAGGGAGTTCTTCGCGACCTCAACTCCGCATACGTGTCCTACCTTGATTTTTCAAAGCCGTGGTGGGATGATAACTCCGCAAGGGAGCTCAGCATTCTGGGTCAGCTTTATTGCGTTGTGGGGGACATAAGTCTGCAGGATGAGTACTGGACCTCATGCATTGCCTTCAACAAAAAGATCGTTGAAAATTACGGACTTGACAATCCGTATGATATGGTCAAATCAAACAACTGGACCTTTGAGAGCTTTTACAATCTTTCAAAGACATATTCCGAGGATGTGGACAATAACGGCGTGTGGGATGAAAACGACAATTACGGTTTTCTCTATCAGAGAGATACTCTCAGTTCGATGATCTTGTCGTCAGGAGGTGCGTACGCTAAAAAGGATTCCGAGGACGTGCCGTATATCACACTGAAAAGTGCCGGTGATATCATTGACGCGGCGATGGACGTACTGTATGCTCCTTCATCGCTTCAGGTGATGAACCTTACAGACTACATAGGCACAAGAGACGCTATGTTCAAAAACGATCAGGCTTTGTTTTCCTTCTTTTATATGGTAAGTCTTGAACAGCTGCGCAAAATGGAAACCGATTTCGGGATCCTTCCGGTGCCGAAGTACAGTGCGGAGCAGACGGAGTGGTACAGTGAGGCACCCTCACGGTCCGGCGGTGTTATTGCCTTACCGGTTCAGAACAGCGGTAAAAATCTGGAGAACACCTGTATATTTTTAGAGGCTCTTGCCTGCGAGAACAGAAAACAGGTAATGCCTGCCTACTACGATACGCTGCTTAACGGAATTGTTGTCCGTGATCCCGAGTCATCCGATATGCTGGACCTGATATTTGAAAACAGAAGGTACGATATCGGGGCGTGCTGCAACTTCGGTTCACTGGCAGATATAATATATCTTACCATGGACGGAAGCCGAGATTATTCATCGTATATCGGAGGACGTGAGCTTCTTGCAAAGAAAGAAGTCCAGGCTATGGTCAAGAAATTCAATGAGCTTAAGGTGGGGTGAGCAAATGAAAATGCGACTTCGCGCGGTTTCTCTGCTGGCGGCGATTCTGATGGTATTGTCAGCCTGCGGAAGACATGGTGATGACGGTGCGGTATCCGGAAGCGATACGGATCCCGGATCCGTATTCGACCTGTCGGAATTCACAATAATCCGTCCGGATGAAGCAACGCAGTATGAAAAGAACGCCGCCGGCGCTTTCCGTTCGCTTTTTGAGGAAAACACGGGTATATCGCTCGAAATCGGAGTTGATTATATCAGAAAGGGCGAAGAAATTCCGGATGCGGAGCCTGAAATCCTGATCGGCTGTACCAACCGTCCTCAAAGTGCCGCGGCTGCGTCGGAGTGTGCCGATAACGGTTACATAATAAAAATGTACGGAAGCAAATTGGTTATTCTCGGTTCAAATGACTTTATGACATCCGTAGCCGTAAAAGAATTTTTCGATTCCGATGTAGTCGGGACGGAAAAGACAACGGTAGAGAGCGATCTATACATTTCGAGGAGTACCGACAGCCTTTCACTGGATCTGAACGAGGGTCAGTGGACGATAGTCCGCAGTCTGAATGACGGAACCAAGGTGGCGGGCGCCGTATCGGAAATGAGAAAAACACTGCAGGAGGTGTCGGGCAAAGACTTCAAAACCGTTCCCGACAGCAGAGCGCCGGAGGAATATGAAATAATAGTCGGCAGTGCTCAAAGGGACGAGGGGGCATATGTGAGAAGCAACCTGTCGAGTTACGGATATGAGATTTCGGTCGTAGACAAGAAAATCGTTATAGCAGGAGCAAATGAGACGTGTATTCTTAAGGCGATAGACAGGTTTATCACGGAAATTGTCGGAAAAGGTGAGAGTGAGATCGCATCTGACCTGCGCGTGGTAAAGTCCGATATCTATATTGAGAGCGGGGATGACAGACACACGGTGACCGACAGTTTTGACGCCGGAGCTCTCGACAGACTTTATGCCGGAAAGAATCTGTATATAGGTGATCTGCACGCCCACACAAGTACCGGTCCGAACGGAGACGGCAGCTCATCCTTGGCGGAGCTCAGAGCGCAGGCGCAGGCGCTCGGACTCGACTTCGTTCTCTGTGCCGACCACAGGCAAACCACACATGTTGACAGTTCCGACTGGGACAGCGGATTTTATATTGCCGCAACCGAACCGGGAATGAGGCTCAAGGACGAAAATTCGGCGGAGTTTCATTATATCATTTACGCCCCCTCCGGCTCTGTTCTGAAGCAGATCCTCTCGCACTATAAGACCGTTTACGGGTATAACGGCAGTACGTTCTCGTATCCTTCGATGAATACGGAAGATTTCCGCAATCTGGTGGAATATGTTCAGTCCGTCGGAGGAAATGTAACGATTTGTCATGCTTCCCAGTATTTTTCCGCGGACGGACGGGATGTACCCGACGACCCCATGTATTGGTATTTCGGCGACGGAACTCTTTTTGAGGTATTATACGCGAATACAGGCGCGGCAAAGATCGCGGACAATTATCGGATATGGTCCGGAATTCTCCTTGACGGCGGAAAAATTTATGCGTCAGGTGCAACGGATACCCACCAGGTTATGTACAACAACGGGAGCCTCAACAGCGTATGGGCTGACGAATGTGTCGACGAAAAACTGACGGAAAGCATTAACAGCGGACTGTTTTCGGCGGGTATTGCAAATATCCGTTGTGCGGTGGGCGATACGCTGATGGGGGGCACCGCAAGGTACACGGGTGACGGTCAGCAGTTTATATTCAGCGTGTCCGACGTGAAGATGTGTTCCTCCTCGGAATACAGGATACGCGTGTATACCGATATGGGAATAGCATTTGACAGAGTGGTGAAATCCTCGGAGGTAAATATGTTTGCCATCGAGCTCCGGGAGCGCGGTTTTTACAGAGTTGAAGTATCAAGCAAGGACGGTTCCACGGTGTATGCGCTCGGTCAGCCGATATGGATCTCATGATATCGGGTTATAATCAGCAGGAACATACGGCGGAAGTGATATTCTGCCGTCAGATAAATTTTTTCAGGAAAGGAAATAAGAAAAATGAAAAAAGTACTTGCAATTCTTTTTGCGGCGATAATACTTGTGTCGTCGGTCACCGTTATTTCCGTATCCGCCGCAACCAAGGAGGATTACATTGAGCCGATCGGTACTCCTGTCTGCGATGTGGTAAGCCCTCTCGGCGGCGGAAGCAGATTCGTCAAGGTCATCAAAGACGGATTTATCGGTCAGGAGGGGGATCCGATTTCAAAGCAGTATGACACTTATTTGCCGACCGCGACCGCTCACGAAGCATATTTCGGATATACGTTTGAGGAAGAATTCTCTGTGTGCGGAATAGACTTTTACGAGGGTATGCATTACACGAGCGGTGGTTGGTTCGCAAACGGTACGATCAGAGTAGAGGCGTACATCGGCGACGGGTGGCAGAGCGTGACTCTGACCAATACTCCGAATTATCCGACAGGAAACAGTATGGCGGAGTTCGGTTCACCTTACGAAAAATACGAATTCAGATTTGAACCGGTAAACTGCACCGGAATACGGATCATAGGGGATGCAGGCGGAAGCAAATTCTACATTTCCTGCTCCGAGCTTCGCGTGCTTGCCGAGGTTGATGAGGATTTCCATGCGATCGACCCCGAAAAGGCTGCGAGACTTGAGGCGGCGCAGAAGCGTTATGAAGAGAACGGATACCTTGAAGGCTTCGCAACAGCTATAACAAACGCCGTCGTCGGCGGTACAAGCGGAGGCAGTCAGGATGTCAATACAATAAACGACGGCGTCACCGTCGGATATGACAACACCAATAACCGACTCCAGTTTGACACCTATAACGCAAGTACCAAGATAAATACGCTTGAGTATATAGGTTATACCTTTGACGCTCCTTATAAAATTGACAGAATGATATACCAGTCGGGTATGGTATGGTCAAACGGCGGATGGTTCGCATTCGGCTTTGAGGTAGAGGCGCTTATCCACGGAGAATGGATAAGCCTCGAGGATGTATCGGTCACTCCCGAGTATCCCGACAGCAACACCGGGTCAGACTTCAAAAGCTATGAGACATACACGATCGAGCTGGATGGGATCGTTTGTGAGGGAATACGGCTTCTCGGACTTGCCGGTGGTGCAAAGAACTTTATAAGCTGTACGGAGATGACCCTTGTCGGAGATATGAATCCGGATCTGGAGGAATACAATAACATGACCGTTGTAAAACCGGGTGAGAGCGATACGGACACGGAAGATGAGGATAACCGCGAAACCGAAAGCGGTAAAGCTCAGACTTCGGCTCCCGAAAAAGATGATAACACCGAAGAATCCGGCTCCGCAACCACCGCAAGCACAGGGGAAAAGAAAGGCTGCGGTTCCTCGGTGTCGGTAGGTATCTGTGCTCTTGTGACGGCTTTGAGCGGTGCGGCGGTCACGGTAATGAAAAAAAGAACGGTAAAGAACGTACGGAGGTGATTATATGAAAAAAGTATTTTGTCTGATTTTTTGTGTATGCCTGATCCTACCGTCAATTATTCTGCCCTCGGGTGCGACACCTGCGGAAGATAAGACATACGACGGTTACATTGAAGCCTTTGCCACCCCCATAACAAACGGATATTTTTCAAGCACTACCAGCGGCGGAAGCCGCAATCCATCCGTTATTAACGACGGCGTGGTTTTGTCAAAGACAAACAGCAATGCAACACATCAGTTTGACACATATGTTGCGGGTAAGAGTGAATGCGACGAATACATCGGGTACGAGTTCGGGAAAACGTACACCGTGAAACGCGTCGAATATCAGCTCGGATCGGCAAGCGTCAGCGGCGGCTGGTTTGTCGGTGACGACAGTCTGCGTTTGGAAGTGCTTGTGGACGGAGAGTGGATCGAAGCAGCAAGCGATATTTCAACGGTATATCCACGGGCAACCGAGTATTCCGCGGAGACCTTCCCGAATTATGAGATGTATATCATCACGCTTTCAAAGGCACAGGTATGCGAGGGAATACGCGTTTTCGGAAAGGCAGGAGGCGCGAAGAACTACGTGAGCTGTGCGGAATTGAGGGTTCTGGCATCCGGACTTAAGATCGAGGGAGGATATGTCGAAAGTATATCCGGTCCGATATCGGGCTCTCCTGTCACGGTGCGCTCCACAACGAGCGGGGGTAGCCGTCGGCTCTCCACAATAAAGGACGGTGTCACGGTCACCGCGGATAACACCGACAACAAGCTTCAATATGACGATTACTGGGCATCAAATACGGCGCATAAGGATTATTTCGGCTATGAATTTCCGCGCACATTTACCGTGGAACGCCTTGAATTCCAGGCAGGGACAATGTTTGAGAGCGGCGGTTGGTTTGCAAACGGAGTCGTCGTTCAGGCACTCATAGACGGGGCATGGACCGAGGTCGCCTCGGACGCAGGCGAGGTCTATCCCTCGTCAAACGATATCGCCTCATTTTCAAGCTTTGAAAATTATATTTTCACGCTTGACGTTCCGGTGAGCTGCGACGGTATCCGTATATACGGCGAAGCAGGCGGCAGCAAATATTTCGTAAGCTGTACAGAGCTTAAGGTCGCGACCAATGAGAGACACGGCACGGCATTCAGGGGATATCAGGAGATTCCGGTCAGCGACGGAAAATATTCGGTGAGATTTCTTGCCACGATGGATACCCTTGATTGCACGGAAGCGGGATTCATTATCGACATAGCCATGTCGGATGACACGGTAAAGCACGTATCAAGAAGTGTCAGACAGGTCTACTCAAGCGTTTATGCAGATTCGGTACGACACACTGCGGCAGAGCTGGGCGGAGAATATATATTCGCCATTACAATTCGCGATATACCGTTGAGTGCCGGGGATCTGGAATTTACGGTTACACCGTATTGTATTGATTCCTACGGTACACACATGGCACAGCCCTTTTCGGTGAAATACAGTAATGGCGTTTCCGTCAGCTGATTTATGGAGGTAGAACAATGAAAAAAAATAATTACAGATCCCCGTCAGCCGAGCCTTTCAAGTGTTCTCTGCGGGATATCATTTCGGCTTCCTTTGAATATGTTGATGAAGGACCGGGTGAAGAGGTCGACTGGAACGAGATCGGATAGTTTTTTCGGTACAATCACGCTGCACGGAGCAACAAAGGATATAACAGATGGATACAAATATTATCAACAAAAGCTATGGCAAGAGGCACTGGTGGGACGAATATTGCGAGGGACTCGGCATCGAATACAGGCAGTGCATAGAGGAAGGCAGGGATATTGAGTCTCTGAAACCGCTTTTTGACGCTGTTTCGACGCTGCCGTTAAACAAAGACAAGGATGAGTTGAGCGATGTGCTGTTCAGGATGATCCTCAAAGCCCCCATGAGGGAAGAGTACTCCTTTGAGGAACCGGATGGGATTGAGGATATCCGTAAGCTTTCGCATTGCGATACCGACGTGCACCCGGAAATGCCTGACCGTGAGCAACTTAAAGAAAAGATTTCAGGAGCATGGACGGGGAGAGTATGCGGTTGTCTGCTCGGAAAACCCATAGAGGGATTTTCCAAGGAAAAAATAAGGCGGATACTTGCATCTACGGGCAACTATCCGATGAGAGGCTACATAAAACGCTCTTCTCTTGAGGCACAGCAGGGGCTTGACGCAGATTATCCGTACAAGGGAATCAATTCCTTTGTCGATATGTTGAACGGATACGCACCGGCGGATGACGATATCAACTATACCGTAATGGCACAGCGTACGGTGGAGCTTTTCGGGCGCGGCTTTTCCTCCTCAAATGTAAAGAGTATATGGCTTGCCTTGCAAGGGAGAAACGCCTATTGTACGGCGGAAAGAGTGGCATATATCAATTTTATCAACGGCTATGAGCCTCATGAGTCGGCACTGTATAAAAATCCTTTCAGAGAATGGATAGGCGCCCAGATACGCGGGGATTACTTCGGATACATAAATCCCTGCGACATTTACGCCGCAGCTGAAATGGCGTGGAGGGACGCGCGAATTTCACACGTCAAGAACGGAATATACGGGGAGATGTTCGTTGCCGCAATGGTTGCCGCCGCCGCGGGGAAAAATGCACCGGAGCCTGCCGGGCTGATTCGTTTGGGGCTTTCCGTCATTCCGGCTACGTCAAGACTCCATCACGCACTTTCCGATATGCTCCGGGATTTTGAGGGCGGAACGGATTTTGAGGGAGCGGTTGGAAAGATATATTCCGAATATGACGATCACTCCCGCCATGATTGGTGCCATGTCATACCGAACGCAAAAATCGTGTGTGCCGCGCTTTTGTACGGAGGCGGGGATTATTCCGATTCCATATGCAAGGCGGTGCAGTGCGGTTTTGATACCGACTGCAACGGCGCCACCGTCGGTTCCGTGCTCGGCATGAGAAACGGCATTGACGGGATAGATAAGAGATGGTATGAGCCGATATCAAAGGGGTTTGAAACAAGCATTTTCGGTTCGGAAAGTTGTTCATTCAGCGAGGCAACCGAACTTACATTGCGTCATATAGAGCAGAGAAAAGGATAAGTTATGGAGAATACGCAAACGGGAGAATTCAAGTTCGAACTTCATTGTCACACCGCAGAGGGAAGCGGTTGCAGTGTTATGAGCGCACATGAGATGGTGGATTTCTACGTTGAAAGGGGATATGACGGAATAGTTGTGTCCGACCATTTTACCGGTAAAACCACTGTGCCCAAAGGGAGCACGTGGAACGAGCGGATAGAATATTTTTACGAAAACGGTTTTGCAAAGGCATATCGGTACGGACAGGAAAGGGGACTTAAGGTGTTTTTCGGTCCCGAATGGTCCTCCGAGGGAAACGACTTCCTGCTTCTCGGGCTTGACAAGGATTGGTGGTTGAGGCAGACGGATTTCTTTGAGTTGAGTCCGGGAGAGGTGTTTGACCGCGTTCATGAGGCGGGAGGAATCGTAATACACGCGCATCCGTTCGCTCAGGCAAAGTGGATAAAGTGTATACGTCTGTTTCCGGATAAAACCGATGCCGTAGAGGTGTTCAACGGCGGCTCGTGCGACACGGTGAACGAGCGTGCTCTTGCTTATGCAAGGTCATATGGACTGAAAATGACCGGAGGGACCGATATTCACAACAGTAATGTAAAGGTCCTGTGCGGAATTACTGTCCCGTATGCCTGCAGTACGGTTGCCGAGTTGGTTTCAGCCATCAAAAGCGGAGACGCACGTCCGTTTTGCGAAAAGCAATAATAGCGTGAAAGTTTTGCATGTCTTTAAGTGAAGTACATCTTTTTCACGCCCAAATTGCTCTCAAAATGGGACCCAACCCATTTTGATTTGCATTGCAAACACGAGCAATTTCAATATTTATTTGAGCCGCCGGTGGCGGCATGGAGATTGTAGCGTGAAAGTATTGAATGTCTTTAGGTGAAATACATCTTTTTCACGCCCAAATTGCTCTCAAAATGGGACCCAACCCATT
>JBJDZF010000168.1:12401-18789 GCA_051867855.1 Eubacteriales bacterium | reverse complement strand
ATTAAAGCTTTCGTACTCTGCGACACCGGGGTGAGTCGCCGCAAAGGAGCGGAGCTTTTCGGAATTGTTGTCACATACTGCCGCAAGGGTCATCCCCTTAATTTCGCCCCTGAAAATTGCGTCCGCGTGTGCCGCTCCCATATTGCCTACTCCGACCACTGCCGTTCTTACAGTTTGCATAACGCCCTTCCTTATTTATTACCGCCGTATGAAGTGCTTGTATCCGCGTATACCTGCTTGACTTGCGTTTTGAGCCTTGATCCGGCAACCTTTTTCATGAGCTCATCGTAATACAGGTCCTCATCAAACGGAATTTCAACCTCTTTTCCAAGGAATGCGGAAAGGTGCATGGCATTCGAAAGCGTCAGACCGTTGATTCCCTCTCTGCCGTCAGCAACGAGCTTTCCGCCTCTCAAAATTGCACCTGCCCACGCGTTGATAACACCGACGTGCTGCGGATTTTCACCGTCCGTCTCAACTTCCGATACAGTGTCCTTGACTGTTGCAAACGGCTTTGTGTTGGTTTTGGAGAATTCCTGCTCGGTCATTTCGTATTCGTCAAGAATGAGCTTTCCGTTTTCTACTACCATCTTTGCCCTGTCCATCTGTATTTCCAAGCGGTTTGTACCGTGAGCGTCGCCTGTTGAGGTTATAAATACCCCCGTCGCTCCGTTTTCGTATTCCATATAGGCGGTCACATCGTCCTCAACCTCTATATCATGCCACTTGCCGTAGTGCAGACGGGCGTAAACCTTTTTAGGCATCCCGCATATCCATTGCAACAAGTCCAGCTGATGCGGGCACTGATTCAGCAGAACTCCGCCGCCTTCCCCTGCCCATGTCGCTCTCCAGTTTCCCGAGTCATAGTAGCATTGCGGGCGATACCAATCGGTTATTATCCAGTTGACACGTCTGATATTGCCGTATTCACCCGACTTTACCAGCTCACGCAGCTTTCTGTACAGGCAGTTTGTGCGCTGGTTGAACATCATACCGAATACGACCTCGGGGTGTTTGTCCGCTTCCGCGTTCATCCGGCGCACCTGCTTTGTGTAAACTCCGGCAGGCTTTTCGACCATTACATGAATTCCCCGCTCCATGCATTCGATCGCATATTTCGCATGATCGTAATGCGGAACGGCAACTATGCACGCGTCAATAAGTCCGCTGTCGAGCATATCGATCGCGTTATCGAAATACACGATCTGTGCAGGAAGATTCTCTTTGCCCCATGCTATGCGCTCCGCGTTTATGTCGGCAACCGCCGCAAGGCTTACCTCAGGGCACTTTCCTTCAACAATTTTTTTGGCGTGTCCCGTACCCATGTTTCCGAGTCCAATAATTCCGAGCCTTATCTTATCCATAACCATCAGAATCCTTTCGATTTAAGATAATCGTAACTTCTCTTGAGACATTCGAACGGGTCTTCCCCGTTGCAGTCGTCCTGTTCGACAAGCATCCACTTCGTGCCTGCCGCCTCCGCTTTTTCAAACACACGGTCAAAATTTATGTTGCCCTCGCCTATTACAGCCATTTTGCGTCCGTACGAGAAATCCTTGAGATGTATGCAGGGCACCCTGCCCGACAGCCTTTCGAGCCAATATGCGGGGTCTGCGCCGCCCGCCTGCACCCAGAAGGTGTCGAGCGTAAACCCGAAGGTTTCCGGCGAAAACCGCTCCGCAAGGTGTTCTATGACAGGCTTGCCGTCGATCTTTATAAACTCGGTATCATGATTGTGATACATGAAATACTTTCCGTTTTCCGCGATCGCCTTTACGGTGTCGGAAAACTTCATGCAGAAATCATCTATCGTATTTTTCTCAAAGTTGAAATATCCGAGTCCCACGTAGTCGCATCCGAATTCCGTATGCTCACGGCACACATTTTTCGGGTCGGCTATGAGCTTGTCGGGGTTCGTATGTGTAAGTACACATTTAAGTCCGTTTTCTTTCAGCTTTTCGTTCAGCCAATCCGCGGCATACTCACAGGTCCCTGAGATCTGAACATACTTATACCCTATGTCCGCAACCCGCTTCAGACTCTCTTCAAAATCGAGAAGATTTTTACAGAAATTTCTCAGTGTATAAAACTGTGCGCCTATTTCCATCTCATCTGTCCTCCAGAATTTTATTCAGTGCCGCGCACGCCGCGTCAAACGCCTCATCGTTCGACCTGTATACAAATCTGCCGACATGGCTCTTTTCGCCCTCGCGCTCAAGTCCCGAAAGTCCGTCGAAAACCGCAAGGTGCGGTTCTATCGTAAATGCCGTGCCGCCGTTATTCATGTACATATGTACTATTTCACCTACATTCCCCGCGCCGTAGCCTGCGGGAACCACGCTTCCGTCATCCGTTGCGTCCTTGATGTGCATATATTTTATGGATCCGCCGAGCATATCCCAGGCTTTGAGCGTGTCAACGCCGCACTGCACGAAATTTGCGGGGTCGAATATACCCTTTATTTGCGGCAGCGCTCTGAATATATCCAGACAGCGCTCTGACGTATCTCCGTAAATTCCCTTTTCATTCTCATGGCAGAGCGTCACTCCCGAGCCTGCGGCAATTTCGGAAAAACGTCCGAGTCTGTCGATAACCTCGTTCTTACATTCCGACGGAGCCTTGCTCTTGGGAATATAAAAGGAAAAAATACGGATATTTTCGGCGTTCAGGATATGAGCGATCTCAAGCGTATGCTTAAAGTGCTCAATATCGGCGTCAAAATTTCCCTCTATATCCGTCTTACCGATCGGAGAACCCACAGACCAGACCGAAAGCCCGTTTTCATGGAGTTTTTTTGCAACCTCTGCCGCCTTTGAGGTCGTAATGTAGGAGACATTAGTCCCGTCAACATTTCTTATTTCGAGCCCGTTTAAACCGTTTCTCTTTAAAGCCCTTATCTGGCAATCAATACTCGGACTTGCCTCATCGGCAAACGCAAAAATTTTAACCTTCCGCATTTCCTGCCTCCGTGATATTATGTATTGTTATACTAATTATACTTCAAGTCATATTATAAATCCATTACAAAGAAAACCAAAAAAACATTGCAAATATGCGCAATATATGATATAATTGCGTTGGGTTTTTCCGGAATTATCGGGGACGCCCTACAAAAGCGCACGGAAGATTCTTAAGATGAATGATATTTTTCTGAAATGCGACAGAATACTGACACAAAATCCGAATCTTAATGATTTCCATATGCACACACACGACTTTTATGAGATCTACTGCTTTATTTCGGGGAATGTAAAGTATTTTGTCGAGGGAAACATTTATAAGCTTAAACACGGAGATATTCTGTTTATAAAAAAGGCGGAGGCGCACAGCTTGCAGATCACTTCTCCGTCGCCGTATGAAAGGACGGTTATCAATTTCAATGCCTGCGCCGTTACCGACACGGGAACGCGGGATATTCTGTCCTCTTTCGACAGGCTACCACTGGGTAAGGGTACCTGCTTCCCCTTTGCCATGTTTAAGGAAAAGCACTGGATGTATTATATAGACAAGATCAACTCAGGTGAGAGCTGCGACGCAAAAAGGCTTTACCTTTCGGTTCTTATCAATGAATTGTATGAATGCTGTACCGATGTTCTCAATCTCCGTACAGAGCAGGACGGCTTTTCGGACATCATTACATATCTTAACGACCATATAACGGAAGCTCTGACCCTTGAGAGCATTTGTGAAGGCTTTTACATAAGCAAATCCCAGTTGAACCGCAAATTCAAGCGCATGACGGGATCCACGGTATGGGAATACATTACCGCAAAGCGTATGCTTCTGGCAAAAGAGCTTTTGCAGCACGGGGAGGCACCCACAAAGGTATATTTAAAATGCGGCTTCAACGATTATTCATCCTTTTACAGAGCATACAAAGCAAAGTTCTCCGAATCTCCGAGGAACGACTTTTCAAAGCACAATTCCCTGTCATGACATATGCAACACTTAAAAAGTCCTCTGCCTGCAAACGCAGGCAGAGGACTTTTGGCTATATCAAAGGTACGCAATAAACACGTGGCGGGTATCAATAATTTTTGCTCCAGCCGTCGTCAGACGATCCTGACGTCGATCCTCCGCTTTGGCTTTCTGATTCGGAAGCCCCATCGTCTGTCTCGGATGCATCATCCGTGTTCTTGCCATCATCGGAAGAGCCGGCTTCCGTTTGGGCAACCTTTGTATCCGTATTTTTTTCTTCGTCTTTATCACCGCAGGAACAAACCGCCACGGCGGCAACGATCAGCATCAGGAGCAAAGCAAGTATCTTTTTCATTACAGCGAAAACACCTCCATAAAACACGAATATCATGCGGAAAGCGGAGAAAAGCGTGGTTTTTACGCGCATACACCGTGCACCGCTCACGGATATTTTAGCACACATTTCGATATTAATCAATATCCTTGGGGCATATTATTTATATTTTTGCCTAAAACGCCCCGCAAATCCGACATTTTTTTGCAAAATACTTGAAATATTTCGCAAAGTATGCTATACTGTTCGGGTAATTTTTTTACAGCAGAGCTATATGATGAACGCAGGAGACGCATATGCGACCGAAGGAGTAACACTCTCAGGTGTTCCGCGACGGAACGGGTACTGTGTACTGATAGCACTCCGGAGAAGTCCTTGACAAAGGATGCCGAAGGGGCAATGTGCGTTCCCGCGCACCAATCTCTCAGGCAAAAGGACGGAGAATTCACCTTACCCCGTTTTACGGGTGGAGTGTTTTTTGCCGGAGTTAAACGTTCTGTTTAACTCTTTTTTATTTTCAGGAGGATTCTCTTATGTGGGAAACCGTAATCGGCGCTGTTGAAAAGGTCAACAGCTGGCTTAACAATGTCGTCTGGGGATGGCCGATGATCGTGCTGATACTCGGCACGGGTATTCTGCTCACCATACGCACAAGGGCAATGCAGGTACGCAAGCTCGGGGAGTCGATACGCACGACCATAGTTCCGACGCTCAAAAGCATAGGCAAGCCGAAGGAGAAGGATCGCACTGCGAATTCCGTGTCGCAGTTTGAGGCGTTTTCCGCGGCAATTTCGGGAACGGTCGGCACCGGAAACATTATCGGAGTCACCTCTGCGATACTCACCGGCGGTCCCGGTGCGGTGTTCTGGATGTGGATTTCGGCGTTTTTCGGAATGATAACCAACTACGCTGAAAATGTGCTCGGTCTGTTCTACCGGAAGAAGGACAAGAAAGGTGATTTCTCGGGCGGTGCGTTCTATTATATCACGTACGGTCTGGGCTGGAAGTGGCTCGGATACATTGCGGCGGTTTTCTGTATGCTTGCCGCACTCGGCATGAGTGGAGTCCAGACAAACAAAATCTCCGGTACGCTTTCTTCGTCGTTTAACGTTCCCGATTCCGTTTGGATCAAGCTCATAATCGGCATTGTTGTTGCCGTCTTTACCGCCGTGATTATCATCGGCGGCATAAAGCGGATAGGAAAAGTTGCGTCTATGCTGGTTCCCTTTATGTCACTTCTGTTCATCGTGCTCTCATTCATTGCGATAGGCATGAACATTACCGCTGTTCCTGCGGCGTTCAAGCTGATATTCTCAAACATTTTCGGCTTCAAGGCAATGGCAGGCGGTTTCGGCGGATATGTTTTCGCGCAGATCATCAAAAAAGGTATGGCGCGCGGCGTTTTCTCAAACGAGGCAGGTCTCGGTTCATCCGTTATAGCCCACTCCGCTTCCGAAACAAGAGAGCCTGTCAAGCAGGGCTTGTGGGGAATTTTCGAGGTGTTCTTTGACACGTTCGTTATCTGCACCATCACTGCTGTTGTTGTACTTACGACATTTATTCACAACGGTGAGATAAATTCATTTACTGCCGAAACCTCCGACTCCGCAACGTCGCTTGCCGCTTTTTCCGAAAATTTCGGAATGTTCGGTGTTGTTTGTTTCTCGGTCATTCTCCCGCTCTTCGCGTTCACGACGATCCTTGCTTGGTCTTATTATGGTGAAAAGGCTACGCAGTTCTGCTTCGGTGCGCTTAAGGAAAAGGGACGTAAGATCGCTGTTTTCGTTTTCAAGGCAATTTATATTATCATGATTGTCGCTTCCGCGGTGATCGAAAGCGATCTCATCTGGGCTATTTCCGATACCTGTAACGGTCTTATGGCGATTCCCAACCTCATCGCGGTTATATTACTTAGCGGTACCGTGGTCAAAATTACAAAGAACTATTATCAGCGTAAAAAAGGTATTGATGTAGAACCGATGCTCTCCGCTTACCCCGAACAAAATGAAGAATTCAAATCCGACTTACTTTTTCTTTTAAAAAAGAAAAAGTAAGCAAAAAGAAAATGCTGTCTACAACATTTTACGTAATTGCTCGTATACCTTTCACCCGTAAAGAAATGCAAGCAAAAAGAAA